>JBCBZA010000080.1:0-17131 GCA_039815575.1 Bacteroidota bacterium
AAACTGTTCCATAAGACCCGTAGAATTAAATAACCCAACGATTCCAGCGATAATGGCCATAGTGCCTATTCCAAGAACCCATTTTTTTGTATTGTCCAATGTTTTCATATTGTTTTTTGTTTTTGATGAATGATTAAAGAAAAATGCTCAATAAGAGGCTTACCAAAATTTTTACTACAGTTATCATGCTGTCCGTTTTAATTATGGCACAAACATAAAAGATGAAATATGTTTCGGAAATAAATTTATGACGAACGGTAATACGGACTTACCGAACGGTAGAAAATAAAGACTTAAGCCTTTATTTTATCTCGGGCGGAAACTTTGAAAATACTTTTTCAACCACTTTTCGTAGCTGTTCTTCACGTACCGAAGGACTGGCATTGGACCGAAATCCGCTTTCAGAAATCGCCTGCCAGAAGAGGGCATTTTTTTGGGAATCGACAAAATCAAACTGAATGCTGCGTTCCAACTGGGAGCCCCCTACAGGTATACCGATGGAAACGCCACCACCCACGTTCCTATTGGTGCCACCCAATCCAACCCCAACGGTGTTTTGTGGCGCATCCTTATATTCTTGACTGAGGATATTTACTAAAAACTCGGGCTCTTCAGAAAGCAAAAATCCCTTAGCCCGTAATGTGGAATCCAAAACGCGAAGCAGTCGTTTTTCATCCAATGGGCTCAAACCGGATTCCATATCTCCAAAATAGTTGTACGTGGTGTAATTGGAAAAATCAGTGTTTTTGTCGTAATCATAATTCACACGTACCGTAGAACAACCAACCAGAAGCACCAAAGTCAAAAAAACTAAATAAAATCTCATGGCAAAAGACTATACTTAAAGTTACAAAATGTTGAAGTGTGAAATGATTAAAAGGGAAGTTAATCGTTCAAAAGGGACCAAAGCCTATCTTTTAATTCTTGTATACCCTTCTGGGCTACAGAGGAGATAAAAAGATACTCCACTTCCTTTAAGTCCTCTTTCAATATGGCGTCTATTTCTTCCTGGAGTTCAGCATCCAGCATATCCGTTTTTGAAATGGCAACAAGCCTTTGTTTGTCAAGCAATTCAGGATTGTACCTTTTTAGTTCGTCCAACAGGATTTCATATTCCTTGGAGATATCATTGCTATCAGCAGGAATCAGAAAAAGTAATGTTGCATTCCGTTCAATATGCCTTAGAAAATAATGACCCAGTCCCTTGCCTTCGGCAGCTCCTTCAATAATTCCAGGAATATCAGCCATGACAAAACTTTGGTAATCCCGGTACTCTACAATCCCCAAATTGGGTTTTAAGGTCGTGAACTCATAATCAGCTATTTTTGGTTTTGCAGAAGTAATTACAGAAAGTAAGGTGGATTTGCCCGCGTTGGGGAATCCCACAAGACCTACGTCGGCCAAAACCTTAAGTTCTAGGGTAATACTTTTTTCCTCCCCTTCAATTCCCGACTGGGCATAACGTGGCGTTTGGTTGGTTGCACTTTTAAAATGCCAATTGCCACGGCCTCCTTTACCACCTTCGGCCACAATCCTTTCCAGATTATCTTCTGTAATTTCAAAGAGAACAGCACCGGTAGCGGTATCCCGCACTACAGTTCCCAAAGGTACTTCTAGAACCACATCCTCACCATTGGCACCTGTACTGCGTTGTTTGCCTCCATGTTCTCCATGACCCGCTTTAAAATGCCTTTTAAACTTAAAATGGACCAATGTCCAGAGGTTTTGATTGCCTTTGATAACAATATGCCCTCCACGACCACCGTCTCCGCCGTCAGGACCACCCATGGCCACGAATTTTTCCCTTCGCAAATGGGTAGAACCTTTACCCCCATTGCCCGAAGTGACATGGACTTTTACATAATCAACAAAATTACCTTCGGTCATTTTTAAAAGCTATTTTTCAAACAAAAATCAGGAATAGGGTTGCGCTAATATATTTTGGACTCTTGATTTTTAAACCCATCAAGACTTAGGAATAACGGTTTACAAAGAATCATTAAAATAAAAGAGGTAAATCAAGTACCCTAAAGATGCCAGAATAAACAATAGAATTGCAGAACCCAAAGTGATGAGGCATCCTTTAAAGGCGTATCTTGGTGGTATCATCTCCTCGCGGTCATCCATACCCCAAACCCCTTAGGACAGTTTATCAATAATCTTGGACAATCTAGTTGTTATATCCGAAATATCCCCTATTCCGTTTACGGCTTGAAACTTTCCTTGTTTTTCATAATATTCTTTAAGAGGAGCCGTCTTTTGGTTGTACTCATCAAAGCGATTACGGATTTTATCCTCATCTTGGTCATCACTTCGACCACTTTCCTTTCCCCGCTCCAAAAGACGTTGAATAAGCACTTCATCATCAGCTTCCAATGCTATGGTGGCATCAATGTTCATTTCCTTGGAATCCAAAAAATTGTCCAATGCTTCTGCTTGGGCAGTTGTCCTTGGGAAACCATCAAAAATAAAACCGGCTGCTTCGGGGTTCTTTTCCACTTCGTCCTGCAACATCTTAATGGTAACCTCATCAGGCACCAAGTCGCCTTTATCCATAAAGGACTTGGCCAATTTTCCCAGTTCGGTATCGTTTTTAATATTGTATCGGAACACGTCACCGGTAGAAATATGCTTTAGATTATATTTTTCCTTTAAAAAGCCTGCTTGCGTTCCTTTGCCCGCTCCCGGTTTTCCAAAAAGGACTAGGTTGATCATATTGGTTTGCTTTATTTGATAGATTTCGTTTAAGTTTCTTCCATGTTCATTATAATCAAGACCGTAACCTACGATAAACTTGGATGGTATTTCCAATCCTACGTAGTCAATAGGATACTCGCCATTGTATATTTCCGCTTTGTAAAAAAGCGATGCAATTTTGAACTCTTTGACATTGGTATCGGAAAACAGATGAACCAATTGCTGTAAGGTCCTCCCGGTATCAATAATATCCTCTAAAATAATAACACTGCGACCTTCAATATCTTCGGAAACATCCAACAGGGTTTCCACAATGCCTGTAGAGGTCAAACCACGATAAGAACTCAATTTTACAAAAGTAACTTCACAGGGATGTGGATAGGCTTTCATTAAATCTGAAACAAACATGAAAGCACCATTTAGTACCCCAACAAAAATGGGAATTTCATCTTTATAGTCCCTTGCGATTTCGCCGGCAATTTTTGTGACTGCCTTTTTAATCTCCTTTTCACTTAGAAAAGGCTCAAAATGTTTGTCCTGTAATTTTATCACCTTGTATTGTTAAAATTGAGGTGGGCTAAGATAACGTTTTAGGGTGTCTTTTGCAGCTTCCGTTCCAATGGAGTGCGGAATTCCATGTATTTTTGTCATTGAACATACTGTGACTTTTTTGATGGGAGCAAAAATTAAAAATTTTGTGTCCTTTGAAAGGCTTTTTAAGTCCAATCCGTAAGTCTAGGGGTTCACTAATTCAATAATGCATGGAATATTTCTCATCCGATTTTCAGTTGGGTATCCTTGGAGGAGGGCAATTGGGAAAAATGCTACTCTATGAAACGCGAAAATGGGACATCTTCACCAAAGTATTGGACGGCTCTTCCGATGCGCCCTGTAAAATAGCCTGCAACCAATTTGTTTTAGGGGATTTAATGGATTTTGATACGGTCTATCACTTTGGAAAGGATGTGGATGTATTGACCATTGAAATCGAAAATGTAAATGTTGATGCCCTTGAAAGGTTGGAAAATGAAGGGGTTACCGTATACCCCCAATCCAAGGTGTTGAGGACCATTCAAAATAAGGCCACGCAGAAACTCTTCTACGTAGATCACAGCATACCCACTTCTGAATTTTCAAGATTTGCTTACACTTCGGAAATCGAAGAAAGCATTTCGAATGGTGGATTAAAGCTCCCCTTTGTATGGAAAAGTGCTCAATTTGGATATGATGGGCAAGGTGTAAAAATCATCCGAGAAATAGCAGATTTGGAGGGATTGCCCAATGTGGAGTGCATTGCAGAAGAATTGGTGCCCTTTAAAAATGAACTGGCGGTAATCGTTGCCAGGAACGCCATAGGAAAGTCAAAGGTATATCCTGTTGTAGAGATGGAATTTCATCCAGAAGCCAATCAGGTGGAATACGTCATCTGCCCTGCCCGAATTCAAGGGGAAGTCGCCCAAAAAGCCCAAGAAGTGGCAATTAATGTCTCCGAAAGTTTTGCGCACGTAGGCTTATTGGCCGTGGAGATGTTTCAAACCGTAGATAACGAAATATTGGTCAATGAAGTGGCACCAAGACCCCACAACAGCGGACACTATAGTATTGAAGCCAGTTATACCAATCAATTTGAGCAACATATCCGGTGCATTTTAGGGGTGCCATTGGGCCAGACGGAAAGCAAGGTTGCTGGGGTTATGGTCAATCTTGTTGGGGCTGAGGGGCATACCGGCAATGTGGTCTATGAAAATATTGATACCATTCTGGGCAAAAGAGGGGTAACCCCCCATATTTATGGTAAAAAGCAAACCCGCCCCTTCCGAAAAATGGGCCATGTTACCATTGTCAATGAAAATATTGATAGGGCGCGTGAAATAGCCCAGCAAGTAAAAGAGAACATTAGAGTGATTTCCAAATTAGAATACTAAAATTAGAATTTTATGTCAAAAGTAGCCGTTATTATGGGCAGTACCAGTGACCTACCTGTTATGCAGGAGGCCATTGATATTTTAAAAGGATTTGATATTGAAGTGGATGTAGATATCGTATCTGCCCACCGTACCCCCGAAAAACTATTCGATTTTGGGAAAAGTGCCCATAAAAGTGGTTATTCGGTCATTATTGCAGGAGCTGGGGGTGCCGCACATCTACCGGGAATGGTAGCCTCGCTATCCCCACTTCCTGTCATTGGAGTGCCCGTAAAAAGTTCCAACTCCATTGACGGTTGGGATTCTGTGTTGTCCATTCTTCAAATGCCAGGGGGCGTACCTGTCGCAACCGTAGCTTTGAACGGAGCTAAAAATGCTGGGATTTTAGCTGCCCAAATCATTGGAAGTTCCGATCGATGTATCCTTGATAAAATAGAAGTCTACAAAGCAGGATTGAAGCAAAAAGTAATCAAGGGCTCCGAGTCCATTAGAAATGCAAAATAATCATCCCGATAGCCATTGGCACTACATTTAAACCTGCACAAATCGAATAACCCGCATATCCAGAACCCCATGAATCCATTAGTACAGGAATTTGACCAAGCTCCTTTCTCCAAAATCAAAAATGAACATTTTAAACCCGCCATTTTGGAATCCATAGAAAGGGCGAGGACCGAAATTGATATCATTATTGCCAATGGAGAGCCCCCCACATTTGAAAACACCATTGAGGCCTTGGATTATTCTGGTTATCAGTTGGGCAGGGTATCTGCAGTATTTTTCAATTTAAATGCTGCCGAAACCAACGAAGAAATTCAAAAAATAGCCCAGGAAGTCTCACCCCTCCTTTCAGAATTTCAAAACGATATCACACTCAACGAAACGCTTTTTGAACGGGTAAAATCGGTTTATCGGCTACGGGAAAAACTGAATTTAAATCCCGAGCAAAAAACACTGCTCGAAAAGAGATATAAGGGTTTCAGCCGCAATGGTGCTAATCTTCCTATAGAAAAAAAGCAACGATTACGGGAAATTGATGCTGAGTTGGCCAAACTCCAACTGAAATTTGGCGAGAATGTACTCGCCGAGACCAATAAATATGAAATGCATCTCACCAAGGAATCAGATTTGGAGGGCCTGCCGGAAAGTATCAAAGAGGCAGCATCACAATTGGCCAAATCAAAGGATAAGGAAGGGTGGGTCATTACACTGCAATATCCTAGTTATATCCCTTTTATGAAATACGCCAAAAATCGTGAGCTCAGGAAAGAACTTGCTTTAGCCTTTGGCGGTAAAAGCTTTCATAACGATGAACTGGATAATCAAGAAAATGTACTTCGCATAGTAAAACTACGCCATGAAAGGGCAAGCCTATTGGGATATAAGACCCATGCCCATTTTGTGTTGGAAGAGCGAATGGCGCAAACCCCACAGAAAGTGTTTGACTTCTTAAATGAATTGTTGCAAAAGGCAAAACCAGCTGCAGAACGTGAGTTTTCGGAGCTTGAGGAATTTGCAAGAGTACTGGATGGTATTAAAGATCTCCAAAAATGGGACGGTGCCTATTACTCAGAAAAGTTAAAGCAGGAAAAGTTTAAATTGGATGATGAGAAGCTCAAACCTTATTTTAAGTTGGAAAATGTTATTGGCGGAGTTTTTAAAGTAGCTGAAAAATTATTTGGGCTGAATTTTAAAGAGATTTTTGATGTGGATAAGTATCATGAAGATGTGAAAACCTATCATGTCTTTAACAAAGACGGCAATTTTATCTCCCTTTTCTACGCTGATTTTCATCCAAGACCTGGAAAACGTGGTGGTGCTTGGATGACCTCTTTCAAATCCCAATTTAGAAAAGCAGGCGAAAATGTGCGCCCCCATGTGTCCAATGTCTGTAATTTTACCCCTTCAACATCAAGCAAACCTTCATTGCTGACCTTTAATGAGGTAACCACGCTTTTTCATGAATTTGGTCATGCGTTGCACGGTATGTTGGCTAATACTACCTATCCCGGTCTTTCAGGAACCTCAGTGTATTGGGATTTTGTGGAATTGCCAAGTCAGATCATGGAAAATTGGTGCTACGAAAAAGAGGCCCTAGAACTGTTTGCACACCATTATGACACCGGGGAGTTGATTCCTATGGACCTCATCCAAAAAATCAAGGATTCATCCACCTTTCAAGAAGGTATGCAAACGCTACGCCAGTTGAGTTTTGGGATTTTGGATATGGCATGGCATGGTATCAATCCCTATGCTGTGGACGACGTTAAGGCTTTTGAAGTGGGGGCGTTTGAGGGAACTCAAATGTATCCAGACACACCCGAAACTTGTATGAGTACTTCCTTTGCACATATTTTTCAAGGTGGATATTCTTCCGGGTATTACAGCTACAAATGGGCTGAAGTATTGGATGCGGATGCTTTCGCTTATTTTAAGGAACATGGGATTTTTAATTCTGAAATAGCCAAGAAATTTAAGGACCATGTGCTTTCAAAAGGAGGGACTGAAAATCCTATGGAACTCTACAAACGTTTTAGAGGACAGGAACCTAAAATAGAGGCACTTTTGGAAAGGGCAGGCTTAATTAAAAAAGCCGGTTAATATCAATTTCCCTTGTAATTATGTCCAATGGAGCGTAGGAAGCTATTTCCGTTTGTAGTTTTTGCCGCAAGGAAATTATTGATTTTTTTGCCCCCTTTATTTTTCAATAGCCCCCAATTTCTTTAATACCGTATAGTTATCCTTTAGAAAATCCCATTTAGAACCAAACTTCCCATCCACCACGTTAAAGTACCACACTTCATTCCAAGCAAGGGATTGACCTCTGGCCTCAACACCATTCAAAACCTTGTCGCCATACGCTCCATTATCAATCGAAAATGGTGCCGCAAAATTTGCGGTTTCTTCAAGCCAAAGAATACATTCATCACCATTGACCGCTATATGTTTAATGGAACTTCTGAAGTTGGGAAACGACTTCCTAAATTCGGTATGCTCCTCAAGAAATTTTTCCGTTTCAGGGCCGACCTTCATAAATTTTTCCATTTCGTTCTTCCAATTGGGTGAATTGACTGCTTCTATGTACGCTAGGACAAATTGTCTCGTACGTTGTTCTTTGTCCGCCTTTTTTTCCTGCTGGTCCAATTCAGCAGTTAGCGCTGACAACTCAGCTTGGCATTTTTTGTCCATGCAGGACCAGAAAAACCCAACAGTAAGGCAACAGATTAAAATTTTCTTTGGTATCATCTTGGCTTAATATGTTGTTTCTGCTTTAGGCATTACTCCCAGCTGTTCCATTAAAATCATCTGATCGGCCAATAACCAATGATCTGAGATTTTACCATTTTCAATAGTATAACGAATAATAAAGGGTAAGTCCATCTTTTTTCCGGTTGGGGGAATTCCATTTAAAGCTCCATTATGAGTGCCAGTGGCCCTACCACGAACTACCACCTTATTACCCTCGGTCACCATTTCCTCGATAAAAAGTTCGTACTTGGGAAAAGCTCCCTCAAAGAAATGAATGTGTTCTACGAGTTTTTCATCATTGGTAAACTGTTCGCTAAGTTCTCGGGACTTTTCCTTTCCGGATATGGCATTGTAATAGCGAATTATAAATTCACGATTTTTCTTTAGATTTTCCATAATGTCAATTCATTTTAGTTACAACTGCCTCAAAATTAGATTTTTAGAATATTGTTGATTTGACCACAGGTTGCATCTTTTTGTCATTATGTTGCAATTATGCCACCAAACTGGACGGATTCATACCAAATCGTTTTTTAAACGAACGAGTAAAATGGCTGATATTCGAAAAACCTACGGAATAACTGACCTCGGTAACATTACAATCCACCTTTTTACTTTGCAAAAGGCGCTTCGCTTCCTCCAAGCGGATGAATTTAATGTACGAGCTGGGAGACATTTGTGTAAGCTGCTTTACCCTTCTGAACAACTGGGCCCTACTCAAGGCCATTGCTTCCGCCAGGCTACCTACGGAAAAGGCGCAATTATCCAAATTGGCATTAATAACGGCATTGACTTTTTTCATGAATACGCCATATTCGTTGCCCCTTACCTCTGCCGCCTTCTGAATCTTTTCGGTATTATCAAAGTGATTTGTCAAGCGTTTATGGATAGTACTGAAATATTGCGGATATTGTTTTGGCAGCAATTTATCTTTACTATCCAGATTTGAAGTTATTTTTTCCTGAGCAATCGGGATCTCCACCAGGAAACGTGTTCCCTTGGGCAGCCCTTTTATTGAAAGTCCGTGAGATACCGAAGCAATGATCTCTCCTAACTTCGAAAGATTCACTCCCGTATTTTCAATAACGAGCATAAACCTGTCACTACCATCTTCAAAGCCAACAATACTTACATTGATTTGATAGGATTGTGGGGTAAACGTAATAATCCTGCTCAATAAAGAGGTAATCTCTGACAGCACTTTTTTAGGATTGTAATTGGCATATAAGGTTTCTGTCTCCTGCCGAAAAGTAAGTTCCACATCCTGGGCTTGGGCATAGGGTACCAACCCCATAACCAAACCCTTAAAAAGGGGAATCAAATCCGCCTGGACGTCAAAATCCATTAAATACCATTTTAAGTTAGTGTCGGGAGATGTTCCAAGTTAGCAAAAAACTGGCATTACCTTTCATAGCTAGGTAAAACGAATAGATTTCAATATTTGTTAACATTTACCCAAAGTATGGGTTTGCAATTATTTTGTGATATTTCCATAGGTTATTTGTCCTCAATAAAATGCATAAACTAAAAACCGTAATTTTGAAACTACTAAAAAACCAGATGCCCTCACACGAGCTACAACCGGAAAATTGGGTCGACCTTTATGCTGATTATCTCTTCAACTATGCAATAGCAAGGGTAAGCGATTCCGAATTGGCAAAGGATTTGGTACAAGAGACGTTCATAGCCGGACTAAAATCGGCTAAGAATTATAAGGGTGATGCTGCCGAAAGAACTTGGCTGATTGCCATATTAAAACGAAAGGTCATTGACCATTACAGAAAAATAAACTCAAAAAAAGGTAAAGCCGAAGTAAGGATTAATTATTCCACCGACGAAGGCGAGGGCGATTGGTTGGAAGAGCGTGTCGCAGACCCCTTTAGCAAGGGAGGCGATGATACCATTGAGAATGAGGAATTAGGGCTGGCCATCCAGGATTGTATTGGTAAATTACCTACAAAACAGGCAAGGGTCTTCAACATGAAAACCATTCAAGGTATGAGCACAGAAGATATTTGTAATGAATTGGGAATTAATCCGTCCAATTTATGGGTAATGATTCATAGGGCGCGAACATCATTGATGGGCTGTATGAATCAAACATGGTTTTAAAGGTTATGAAAAAATCTCGTGAAAGGGCAAAGGAAATTTGCACTAAAAGTCAATACGGAGAGGCTACTTGGTGGGAATTACTACAACTTAATGTGTATTTACTATTTTATAAGGAGTGTGCTCAATTCTCTGCAAAGAATAAAAAACTTACATCCTTGTGCGAGGAGGCCGATATGCATGTGATTTCGGAAGAAGAGAAAAGGGCTATGAAAGAAAAGCTCAAGGACTGTTAAAATACCATATCCATCAATTTTATTGACAAAACGCATATAATTGGGATTCCCTCCACCCAGAAGGAAGCGTAATACCTCGATTGAATTTTCTTCGTTCTTAACAACATTAGAATCAATAACAATGTGGTCAAACAATAGAAACTAATTCTATTTAATTGACCATCCGCCATAAAAATTCCTAGGAGCAAAAAAATGAAAGCCAATGCATAACCAAATTGTTTGGTCCGTGAAATGCCCCATCGCTGTGGAAGGGTCTTAAGCGCTAACTTATCATATTTTAAATCCCGTATTTCAAAGGGTAAAATCAGTACGATAACCAAAACAAAAATCTGAAGGCTTAGAAGGAGTAGCTGTTTTGAGAACCCAAGTTGATGTTCAACTGCAGGAAGTACAACCGTAAAACCTACCCAAACGGCTCCTACCAAAAAAATTTTAAGACCTCCCAGACTTCTTAAATTTCTTGAACTAGGTAAAAAGGGAATCGCATAGAGTGCCGAAACAACTGTTAAAAGTGCGATAACGAACCAAAGTTGCATTGGTAATCTAAAAAAGAAATAAAGACAGGCACCAAAGGCTAAAAAACTAAAAACTTGAATAGGTCGGTGTGATGGTTTGGAAACAATGACATATTTTTCGGCCTCAACTCCATACTTTACAAAGTTGTAGCATACGATTGTTTCAAAAAACAAAAAACCCATTAGGTCATTATTGTTCAAAATGTTTAAGGATTCAACATTTACCAAATACAGGGCTACTACAGCCAATGCCACATGAATACTGGCGTTGACATAAAACTGGAATAGCTGTTTTAAAACCAACATTGAACAAAGGTAATACGCATGACTTCAAGGTGGATTCTACAGTTAACAACTTTAATCCAAGGGGTAACCAAAATGAGGGTTTTCAGGTAATTATTCGCTAATTTTGTGCACTTTATTTCGCACCACAGATGAATACGGAATCTTTTGCACTCCGCCATATTGGCGTAAGGGAGGAAGACCTCAAAAAAATGTACGAAATCGTTGGCGTCACCTCATTGGATGACTTAATCAACCAAACCATTCCCGACGATATCAGATTACATAAAGGCCTTGCCCTACCCAAGGCAATCAGTGAGCATGAATTTTTATCCCATGTTCAATCCCTAGCTAAAAAAAACAAGGTTTATAAAACCTACATTGGCATGGGCTATCATGAATGCCTAACCCCATCTCCAATTAAAAGGAACATTCTTGAAAATCCAGGCTGGTATACCGCCTATACGCCATACCAAGCGGAAATTGCCCAAGGTCGGTTGGAAGCTTTATTGAATTACCAGACCATGGTGTGTGACTTAACGGCAATGGAAATTGCAAACGCTTCCCTGCTCGATGAAAGCACTGCTGCTGCGGAGGCAATGACCATGTTATTTGATGTTCGCACCAGACAGCAAAAAAAGGAGGGTATCCTTAAGTTTTTTGTTTCCGAGGAAGTAATGCCTCAGACCCTGAGCTTACTAAAAACACGTGCAACCCCTTTACATATTGAGTTAATTGTAGGAAATCACGAAAATTTCAGTTTTGATTCCAGTTTTTACGGCGCGCTATTGCAGTATCCTGGAAAATATGGCCAAGTACATGATTATTCAGACTTTGTGCAAAAAGCCCAAGAAAGCAATATCAAAGTGGCGGTAGCCGCAGATATTTTAAGTCTGGTACTATTGACCCCTCCAGGGGAATGGGGGGTAGATGTCGTTGTCGGCACCACACAGCGATTTGGGATTCCTTTGGGCTATGGTGGTCCACATGCTGCTTTTTTTGCGACGAAAGAGGCCTACAAGAGAAATATACCCGGCCGCATCATAGGGATGACCAAAGATACGGATGGTAACCCAGCGCTACGGATGGCACTACAGACCCGTGAACAGCACATAAAAAGGGATAAAGCCACGTCCAACATTTGCACTGCACAGGTCTTACTAGCTGTTATGGCTGGCATGTATGCGGTCTACCATGGACCGGAAGGACTTAAATTCATTGCCCGCAAAGTCCATAAAAAGACGAATACCTTGGCTAAGATGTTGTCCGAAATGGGTTTTGAACAACAAAACACGGCCTTTTTTGACACATTAAAATTCAAAGTAAAAAGCGCGGAAAGCTTAAAGGACAAAGCGCTTAAAAAAGACATTAACCTTAATTTCATTGATGGGGAAACGGTATCGATTTCCCTGAACGAAGCTACTTCGGAAGGTGACTTTCAAGAACTGCTTTCCCTTTTTAGGGAAATGGATAGTCCCAGTGCCACTACTTCCAATAGTGAGGGGATTCCATTCGCGCTATCAAGAAACTCTAAATTCTTGGAACACGAGGTTTTTAATTCGTATCATTCGGAAACAGAATTGATGCGCTACATCAAAAAATTAGAACGCAAAGACCTTGCTTTAAACCACAGTATGATTTCCTTGGGCAGTTGCACCATGAAACTCAATGCAGCTTCTGAAATGCTCCCTTTGAGTTGGAACAATTGGGGAAATCTGCACCCGTTTGTACCTCTTGATCAAGTTAAGGGCTACCAGGTAATGCTAAAGGAATTGGAGGATTACCTTACCGAAATAACAGGATTTGCAGGCACATCCCTTCAGCCCAATTCCGGAGCACAAGGTGAGTATGCCGGCCTTATGACCATTCGGGCATATCACGAATCCAGGGGCGAGGGACATCGAAATATCTGTATTATTCCAGCCTCAGCACATGGTACCAATCCTGCCTCAGCAGTAATGGCTGGGATGAGGGTCGTGGTAACCAAAACCGATGAGAAGGGAAATATTGATGTCGTGGATTTAAAGGAAAAGATAAACCAACATGCGGAGAATCTAGCTGCCTTAATGGTTACTTATCCCTCTACGCATGGGGTATTTGAATCTTCCATCCGTTATATTACAAAACTGATTCATGACAATGGCGGGCAAGTATATATGGACGGTGCAAACATGAATGCACAGGTAGGCTTGACAAATCCAGCAACCATCGGTGCAGATGTATGCCACTTGAACCTCCATAAAACCTTTGCCATACCCCATGGTGGTGGTGGTCCTGGAGTTGGGCCTATTTGTGTAGCCGCACAATTAAAACCCTTCCTGCCTGGGAACCCCTTAGTGAAAACTGGAGGGGAAAACGCAATTACCGCAATTTCCGCGGCCCCATGGGGCAGTGCGCTGGCCTGTTTAATATCCTATGGGTACATCAAAATGTTGGGAGCCCAGGGAGTGACTGATGCGACCAAGATTTCCATCTTAAATGCGAACTATATCAAAGAACGCCTCCATGGGTCTTACGAAGTGCTTTATGCCGGGGAACAAGGACGAGCCGCACACGAAATGATTATCGATTGCCGCCCTTTTAAAGCACATGGTATTGAGGTCACGGATATCGCAAAACGATTAATGGATTATGGGTTTCATGCGCCTACGGTTTCGTTTCCAGTGGCAGGTACTATGATGATCGAACCTACAGAAAGTGAAAGTTTGGTTGAATTGGACCGATTCTGTGATGCCATGATCGGTATTAGAAAGGAAATTGATCAAGCCACATTGGAGGAACCAAATAATGTATTAAAAAATGCACCACATACCCTCTCTATGGTCACATCGGATGACTGGGATTTCCCATATTCACGCAAAAAAGCGGCTTTCCCTATGACTTACGTAGCAGAAAACAAGTTTTGGCCTACGGTAAGACGGACCGATGAAGCTTTTGGAGATCGTAATTTAATCTGCACCTGTCCAGCCATCGAAGAATATGCCGAAGCCTAGAAACCCAATAGATACTTGGATTGACCCAATTATAGCAAGGGGAATGGGTTTTTCTCTTTTTATTGTTACTATCATTAGACGTGTTGAACATCGTTGAATATATTATGCACGCATATCTTTTAGCCGCCTATCCCTTACTTTACGTAAATAAATAGGTAATATGGAAATTGCAATTACGGGCACTGGAAGCTATTTACCCTCAGTTATTACAAGAAACGAAGATTTTTTGGACCATAATTTTTTGGAAAGGGATGGTACATCCATTGCTTATGGCAATGCCACCATTATAGAGAAATTTACGGCAATCACAGGGATTGTGGAAAGACGGTACGCAAAGGAAGAATATAAGACTTCTGATTTAGGATTTTTAGCTGCCAAAAAAGCCATACAAGATGCCGATATTGACAAGGAAACCATTGATTATATCATTTTTGCCCACAACTTTGGGGATTTATCAAAAGGGAAAAACCAAGGGGACACTTTACCCAGTCTTGCAACGCGGGTCAAACATCTATTGCAGATAAAGAATACCTCTTGTGTGGCTTACGATATGATTTTTGGGTGTCCTGGCTGGGTTGAAGGTCTTATTCAGGCAAAAGCATTTATTGCTAGTGGTATGGCACAAACCTGTCTGGTCATTGGCGGAGAGACCCTTTCAAGGATTATCGATCCCAACGACCGTGATAGTATGATTTATGCCGATGGGGCGGGAGCAGCCATTGTTCAAAAAACAAAGGGGGAAGGAAAAATATTGGCTCATGCCAGTCAGACCCATGCCAATGGAGAAGCTTACCATCTCTTCTTTGATAAAAGCTACCATCCCAATAGCTGTCCTGATACGCGGTATATCAAAATGTACGGCAGAAAGGTCTACGAATTTGCCTGTACCCATGTGCCACAGGCCATGAAAGCTTGTTTGGATAAAAGTGAAGTTCAGATTGACAGAATAAAGAAGGTATTTATCCACCAAGCCAATGAAAAAATGGATGACGCCATTATTAAAAGGTTCTATCGATTGTACAAAAAAACACCTCCACAAGATGTAATGCCCATGATGATACAAGAAACGGGCAATAGCTCGGTGGCGACCATTCCCACTCTTTATGACAAGGTAAAACACAACCAACTACCGGGCCATTCCATTGAAAAAGGGGACATTGTTATTTTTGCCAGTGTTGGGGCCGGCATGAATATCAATGCTATTGTCTATAAGGTGTGACATGGAAGTTTCCAAAAGTTCAGGGCTGTATTACAATATACCTTTTGTATAGATTTCTTCACTAAATCTTGGAATTTCTAATTTGTTTTTTGGAATTTGGCACCTATGTATGAAGGTAAATATCCGCATAAGCGTTATCGGCTGACCTTAGAATTTCTAAAAAAGCATATTTCCTCTGACAAATCAATACTTGATCTGGGTGTAGGCAATCCATTCTCAGAAATCATGAAGGCTGAAGGTTATCATGTAAACAACACAAGCGGGGAAGATTTGGATCATGACTTTAGTGCTATTCAGGGCTCCAAAGCAGAAGTGGTGACCGCTTTTGAAATATTTGAACATTTGGTAGCGCCCTATAATATACTCCGCGAAATTAAAGCCAATACGCTAGTGGCCAGTATCCCTATGCGCTTATGGTTTTCCTCTGCCTACCGAAGCAAAACAGACCCTTGGGACCGCCATTATCATGAATTTGAGGATTGGCAATTTGATTGGTTGTTGGAAAAAGCAGGATGGGAAATTAAAGATTCCATGAAATGGACCAATCCCGCAAAGAAAATTGGGATACGACCCCTTTTGCGTTACTTTACAAATAGGTATTATATGGTTTATGCTGAAAGAAATCCCAATTTTCGAATTTTAAAT
This sequence comes from Bacteroidota bacterium, assembly GCA_039815575.1. Classification (GTDB taxonomy): domain Bacteria; phylum Bacteroidota; class Bacteroidia; order Flavobacteriales; family Flavobacteriaceae; genus Croceivirga. Next base: position 15,871 of record JBCBZA010000080.1, read on the forward strand.
TCCAAAACTTAAAATTGGGATTTCAAATTTGTTTTTGGAATTTTAGCAAATGCATATCTGTGTAATCCTTCCCGCCCATAATGAGGCCAAGTACATTAGTGATTGCCTATATTCCTTTGTGCACCAAACCAGGCCACCGGAAGAGCTTATTGTAGTAGATGACAACTCTACGGACACTACATATGATCTGGCAAGGGGCTTTGCAAAGGACCATTCTTGGATCAAAGTGGTGCAGCACTGGAGCTCATCGGAACATCTACCTGGAGATAAGGTCATACGAGCGTTTAATTTCGGGCTTGAGCATGCTACGAACGACTATGACCTCATCGGAAAATTTGATGCGGACATTATCCTTCCCCCCAACTATTTTGAAAAAATGCGCAACCACTTCCAGGCCAATTGGTTGCTGGGCATGTGTTCTGGCGTACTGCAGGTGGAAAAGAACGGAAAATGGATACATGAGAACATAGCCAATAAAAATCATATAAGAGGACCCATAAAGTTATACTATCGCCAAGTATTTGAATTGATGGGGGGGCTTCGATTAGGCGTCGGTTGGGATACGGTGGATACCTTGCTATGCCAATATCATGATTTTGAGGTTAAAACAGACCTTAGCCTACAAGTAAAGCATTTGCGGCCAACAGGTCATGGTTACAGCACTAAAAACTACCGCTCCAAAGGCGAAGCCCTTTATAAAATGAGATATGGCTTGCCTTTAGCTAATTTGGCCGTGCTAAAAATGGCATGGCAAAGCAAAAGCCCTGGACTGTTCCTACAAGGAATATTTGGGTATCTTTCGGCAGTTATTAACCGCCCGCCCCGTTTTGTGAATCCCTACGAAGGAAAGTTTATTCGCAAATACCGTTTTAAAGGAATTTTTAGAAAATATGTTTCTAAATAAAATGAACATAAAAAAATGTGCTCTTTTGATTTTAATTATTACCACTGGATGTAATACTATTCAAAATCAGAATTCCAATACCTTGTACGATTATGATATTGAAGACCGATTGAAGGAATTGGGAATAGAACTACAGGAAACAAAATTACCTCCAGGACTGAGTATTGAATTGGCCAAGCGTAAGGGAGATATGATTTACTTATCTGGAAATGGTCCCAAATTCAACAATGGCGAACAGATTCAAGGGAAAGTAGGTAAAGATTTAACCATAACCCAAGGATATGAAGCAGCAAGGCTAACCGCAATCAATCATTTGTCCATTTTAAAATCTGAAATTGGAGATTTAAATAAAGTTGT
>JBCBZA010000223.1:0-4411 GCA_039815575.1 Bacteroidota bacterium
ACAACAACTACAACTCCAACCACCTTATTAATTAAATTAACCCCGCTATCGCGACACATAATCAAAACGGCCGTAGCCAGGGCGTCACATAACTCGGCCTTCTTCGCAAAAATGGAGACACTGGTTACCCCTTTAGTTGGATAACCTGTTCTAGGGTCAATGATATGGGAATATTTTTGCCCTTTAAAAACAATGTATTTTTCATAATCTCCGGAAGTGGCTACCGAAGATTCCACTATCGGCAACCAAGTAAAAATTTTATCCTTGTCCATGGGATTGGTAATGCCCACCATCCACTTTTCGCCTGTTTCTCGGGTGCCCCAAGTGGTCAAATCGCCGGAGGCATTTACAATACCTCCCTTAACGCCTTTGGAAATCAATAATTCCTTTGCCCTATCCGCTGCATACCCTTTTCCAATAGCTCCGAAGCCTATTCGCATCCCCTCTTGCGTTAAAAAAACGGTTTGGTGCTCCTCGTCCAATTCAATTTTTTGATACCCTATTTTTTCAACCGAAGCTTTGACTTCCGTATCGGAGGGCATTCTGTCCATGGTTCCATCGTATTTCCAAATTCTGTCCATAGAGGCATAGGAAATATCAAATGCTCCATCCGTAATTTCGGATAGCTTTTTTGCCCTTGCTATGAGTTGAAACAATTCCGTACTGACTTGAACCGGTTGAATCCCAGCATTTCTATTGATTTTAGAAGTTTCAGAACTTTCGTCCCATGAGGAAATCATGGCTTCAATTCTTCTAATTTCTGAAACGGCTTCGTCGATATTGATGTACCCAATCTGCTCGGTGGGGGCCACAACACTGATTTCGAAATCCGTCCCCATAAGTCGTAGCGCATTTTTTACCACAATATCATCACCCCGCTGGGCATAGCCCCCAATGGTAATAATAAAAGCCAATAGAAGAAAATATCTTCTCATTTGAGGAATGAATCTAACAATTCAATGTATTTTTTGGGACCATATCTTTTGTATCCCGTAGTTCCTAGAATATTGGAATTTTCATCCAACACCAAAACCAATGGGAAATATCCCTTGGAATTGAATGTTGCTGCCAATTCTTTATTTCTTCCCAGAATTTCGGGAGGGAGCAGGTTCTTTTTCTTTCTTGGAAAATCCGCTTTATACAACACATAGTTTTGGGCGGCATGATTTTTGAATTCTTCGGATTGCCATATACTTCTGTCCAACTTTATGCAGGGAGCACACCAATCCGAGCCCGAAAAGACTAAAATTAAGGGCTTATCTTCCGTGACCGCTTTGGAAAGTGCAGTATCAAAATTCGATTCCCATTTTTGCCCAAGTGCGGCAGTACATATAAAAAATAGAAAAAGCGCGTACGTCCAAATCTTCATGGTATACGTTTACTCGTTTGAGGATCGTTCGTAAGCAAAGCCACCCACTTGTTGTTGTGACCAACTTGTAAAGGTGACATCTATGGCAATATTTTCTTCTACCAAGAGGAGTACCAAATTAACCCCAATATTATCCTTGGGTTTATCCAAAGTGGCCCTAAACCTGTTGAAGGTTAAATTTTGGAGGTTTGCGGTGGTACCACGGGCCCAAAGTGTACCCGTAGGGCTCAGGTCCATATTGGCTTGCGTTTCGCTCACCGCATTATAAATCTGGCCTCCGCTATTTCCCCGGGTTATCCAAACGTTTCCAGAAATTCGGTCTTGATTTTCAGCCAAAGCGGGATCCGCACCACCTGATTTTTGAAAGGTAATGGTAGGGCCCGTCCAAATAGTAGTTTCTGCAAGTGAAGGTATTTCAAATGGGGGTAGTTGAGTCGTATCGTCGTCACCCCCACCATTACCATCATCACTACTGCATGATATGAGCAGCATGGCAAAGGCAATACAAAATAGGGTTCTGGATAATTTATTTCTTTTCATAGCAAGTGTTTTTTAACAGGAACGGGAATTCCAATAGAATCGTATTTAAGAATAGGTAAACTCCCCAAATTCCGAGGAAATTGTTAATTTTTTAACAGTACTTTCTTCAACATGCCCGATAATCTGCGCATCCACATCAAAGGATTTTGATGTAGCAATGATAGCATTGGCAATACGCTCATCCACATAGAGTTCCAATCGATGGCCACAATTGAATACTTGGTACATTTCTTTCCAATCCGTACCTGATTGTTCTTGGATTAATTTGAACAAGGGAGGCACGTCAAAAAGATGGTCTTTTACGATATGCAGATGATCCACAAAATGTAAAATTTTAGTCTGTGCCCCTCCGCTACAATGTACCATTCCGTGTATCTCTTCCGAGGAATATTTTTCCAAAAGTTGTTTGATAATGGGGGCATAGGTCCTTGTGGGGGATAGTACTAATTTTCCAGCGTCCAGGGTCGTACCTTCAATAGGGTCCGTCAGTTTTTTCCCTCCTGAATACACCAAATCAAAAGGCACCGAAGCGTCAAAACTTTCAGGATATTTCTCTGCTAGGTATTTTGAAAATACATCATGGCGGGCCGAGGTAAGCCCATTGCTTCCCATACCACCATTGTATTCCATTTCATAGCTCGCTTGGCCAAAAGAAGACAGGCCTACGATAACATCGCCTGCTTTGATATTGGCATTATTAATAATCGCACTGCGCTTCATCCGTGCCGTAACTGTAGAATCCACTATTATGGTCCGCACCAAGTCTCCCACATCTGCAGTTTCCCCACCTGTGGAATGAATGGTGATACCGTATTTTGCCAAATCAGAGATCAACGCTTCAGTACCATTGATAATCGCTGAAATTACTTCCCCAGGCACCAAATTCTTGTTTCGTCCAATGGTAGAAGAGAGCATAATATTATCGGTTGCACCCACACATATCAAATCGTCAATGTTCATGATAAGTGCATCTTGGGCAATCCCCTTCCACACGCTAAGGTCACCGGTTTCTTTCCAGTACATATAGGCCAACGATGACTTGGTTCCAGCCCCGTCCGCATGCATCACCAAACAATGGTCCTCACTACCGGTCAAATAATCGGGTACTATTTTACAGAAAGCTTTTGGAAAGAGTCCTTTATCTATATTTTTTATGGCCTTATGTACGTCTTCCTTGGAAGCGGAGACCCCCCGTTGGGCATATCGTTTACTGGTGTCTGAGGACATGAACTGATTTTGCGCAAAAATAGGAAACTCGAAATGGAAGTGGAAAATGAAAATTTGAAAGTTGAAAATTTATTACTTTGAAGACCGAATGAAATCAACAATTATGTCCAAAAAATTATTTTCACTTCTTTTTATATGCGTTTTTACCGCCGCTTGTAAGGATAAAAAACAGGAAACCGATCAAACTTGGCGTACCAAAAAATCCGCCGTGGAAAACCAGATCCATAACCAATTATTGGAAGTGGAAAGGGAACAAGGTTGGGCCCTTTTATTTGACGGAAAGACACTGGATGGTTGGCACTTGTACAACAAGCCCGATTCCACGGCCTTCTCTGCATGGGAGGTAAAAGATGGAACCTTATATTGTAATGCTAAGGATGAAAGTAGGGTTTTTGGGGATTTGGTCACGGACCAACCATATGAAAACTATGAATTGGTATTTGAATGGCAAATGGCCCTTAGAGGCAATGGAGGCGTTTTTATCAATGTCCAAGAATCCCCAGAATTTGCTGCGACCTACCGAACGGGACCTGAGTACCAACTGCTGGAGCCCTCCCATATGGACACCAAAACCCCCAAGAAACAAGCTGGAAGTCTTTGGGGGGTATCACCACAAACAAACCCGGAGATCCCAAAAGCTGTTGGGCAATGGAACACTTCCCGGATTATTCAACAAGATGGCAAAATTGAATTCTATCTTAATGGCATACTGACGGGTAAGGAGGATTTAAGGTCTTCAGCCTGGAAACAAAAACTTGTCCAAAGCAATTTTAAGGACAATCCCGATTTTGGAAAAGTGGCAAAGGGAAAAATAGGGCTTCAAAACTGGTATTTTGAGGCTTGGTTCCGAAATATGAAGATTAGGGAATTGTGACCATTAATTTGAGTTCTTGCACTCTTGCCTTATTGATTTTCAAATATTATACACTTTTTTGGCACTTTTAATTTGCTCGATTTCAGTTGTTTCGGGATATAGAATATAGTTAGGTGCAATGATGGGTTTCGCGTGTTGGACCGAGATTTTTGTAATTGTGGAAAATGGATATTTTCCACAAGTAATTTCGGTCAATAACCGTTCCATTTCATTGAATTCGGCATCCATTTTCTTAATGATTTCTGCGGTCCCTTTTAGTTGAAATCCTTTCTGCACCAAAATGTCAATAAAGCTCACACATACATTTTGGTTTTGTTTGATGTTTCGAACGGTTTGGGGAGAAGCGATATTGGCAACAATGATACTGTCCTTTCCATAATGGTTAAATACTTCCTTAGGGG
>JBCBZA010000258.1:0-3160 GCA_039815575.1 Bacteroidota bacterium
AATTTCCGATCAGTTTTTAATTGGTCTTGCCTACGATCGGGAAATTACGGATTTAGGGGCTACCACATTTAATGATGGTTCCTTTGAAATTATTCTTCGTTACGATTTTCTCAGAAGCTTAGGGAACTTAAAGTCCCCGAGATTTTTCTAATCCGAGTTGTTTTATGCCTTTTTATCTCAAGCTGGACGAATACAGTCCGGCAAAGGCCTTATTTTTGTAAGAATGGAAGAGAAAGTGATTCTTGTTGACACCAAGGACAATCCGATTGGTTTAATGCCCAAGATGGAAGCCCATGAAAAGGCCCTCTTGCATAGGGCGTTTTCAGTTTTTATAATGAACGATAAAGGAGAAATTATGCTCCAGCAAAGGGCGGCCGATAAATATCATTCGCCATTGCTATGGACCAATACCTGTTGTAGTCATCAACGGGATGGGGAAACCAATATAAAAGCAGGAAAAAGGCGCTTGATGGAGGAAATGGGATTTGAGACCGAGTTAAAAGAGGTTTTTTCCTTTATCTATAAAGCCCCTTTTGATAATGGCCTAACGGAACATGAGTTGGACCACGTAATGATTGGAAATTTCAATGATGCCCCGAAAATAAACCCTGCGGAAGTGGCCAATTGGAAGTGGATGTTGCCTATGGATATTCAGAATGACATGAGTAGGAACCCCCAAAGGTATACTGCATGGTTTAAAATCATCTTTGAGCGGTTTTATGATTTTTTAATGGAGGGAAGGGAATAATGAAGGTAAAGGTAAGCAGGAAGGCACATTTTAATGCCGCGCATAGATTGTATCGTCAAGACTGGAGCTTTGAAAGGAACGAAGCCACTTTTGGTAAGTGCAACAACCCTAAATATCATGGACATAACTATGATTTAGTGGTTAGTGTTACTGGGGAAATTGATGCAGAGACCGGTTATGTTATGGATATGAAGGTCTTAAAAGACTTAATAAGGGAACAGGTGGAGGCTACCATGGATCATAAAAATTTGAATGAAGAAGTACCTGAGTTCAAAAATCTTAATCCTACAGCCGAAAATATAGCCGTGGTTATTTTTAATAAGTTACGTCCTCATATTGATTCAGGTAAGGAACTGGAAGTGGTTTTATATGAAACCCCAAGAAATTTCGTCACCTATTCAGGTTAATTATTTAAAAATGCTTTATCCATTAAAATTTACCCCTATAATGAAAGATCGCCTTTGGGGGGGAGAAAAATTAAAGAATCTTTTTAACAAGCCGAGTAACACAAAAACCATAGGTGAAAGTTGGGAACTTTCCGGGGTTTCTGGTGATGTATCCATAGTTTCCAACGGGGAACTTTCCGGGAAATCATTGAATGAACTGATTGAGGAATATGGCAGGTATTTAATTGGGGACAGCGTTTTACAACGATTTGGAACGGCATTTCCCATTTTAATCAAATTTATAGATGCAAAAAGAGATCTCTCCATACAATTGCATCCCAATGATGAATTGGCTAAGGAGCGCCATAATTCCTTTGGGAAAACGGAAATGTGGCACATTATGGATACTGACCCCGGCGCAAAACTCATTGTAGGCTTCAATAGGGATGTGACAATGGAAGAATATGCAAAGAGTTTGGAGAACAATACCCTTCTTGATCTACTGAACTATGAACAAGTAGGCCGTGGTGATACCTATTTCATTAATACCGGAAAGATACACGCCATTGGCGGAGGGGTGCTCCTGGCTGAAATTCAACAGACATCGGACATTACGTATCGCATTTTTGATTTTAATAGAAAGGACAAAAATGGAAACCTAAGGGAACTGCATACCGAATTGGCCCTAGATGCCATTGACTATGGACAGAAAGATGATTTTAAAGTAGCGTATTCAAAGGTCAGCAATGCAGTGAATACAATGGTAGATTGTCCCTATTTTAAAACGAATTTTTTGAACCTTACCCAAAACATGATACAAGATTTTACCCAAAGGGATTCTTTTACTATATACCTGTGCACCCAGGGTAGGGCCGAAATATCCAATGATGGGGGAAAGGCCATTATTAATAAAGGCGAGACCCTTCTCATCCCCGCTGCCTCCACAAAAATTGAAATAGCTACTGCTAAAGCAGAACTTTTGGAAGTAACGATTTAGTTGTATTTTTAGAAAAAATACCACATATGGCCAGTATAAGGGACCTAAAAAAAGACATCAATTTTGTTCTTGGAGATATTATTGAGGCGGTTTATCAATGGGAAGCTGCAACGAATAATTCAGACTCGGAGGTAGGTTCTTCAATCATTGATAAATCCATACAAGCTTTTGACGATCTAATGGGTAAGGTACACCAGCAGGGTGTTGAGGATAAAAAGGCCCATTTTAAGTCTATCCGTTTGGAACTTGAAGAAAAGGCCACAACCTTAATTGGGGACCTAAATAAACTTGCTTAGTTTTCAGAATTTCCATCGACCATTTTGGCCAATATCTTTCCATAGCTGCTCTGGGCGATACTATCGGGTAAGATAGTATATATGGAATCCAAATAAATAGGATTTGCCTCGGGTCCATCCGTTATGGCAATATATGGCGTAACAAAGGAATTTGGATGAGTCAACCCGAAATTCAAAAGATATCGATAACGATTTACATAGTTTCGTTCGGCCAAAACCTCAATGGAATCCGTTTTTAAACTATCTTTCTCCCTAAAAGCCGCTTGGGCCAACTCCAGATCCCGCTTATTAAAATCAGACATCATTTGCTGGTATTCCAAATAATCGTTGTGACTTTCAGAACCTATTATTTTGGCATCTGTCTCAAACCTATTCCAGCTTGTGGTGATGGATATGTTTCCCTTTTCGCCAAAGAAAGCAATGCGGTCATTGATATCGTTATTGTCTTTTTTGCTTAGATAGAGATAAAAAAGTCCTGGATGTTCAAGTTCCTTCTCAAAGGTGAAGGCCCCATCGCCCCTAATTTCCAGGGAATCGATTGTGATCAAAATGGAATCTTCCACCTTTTGGAGGTAAAGCAACCCTTTTTTTAATCCCTTAATGTTGCCTGAAACTACCATCATATTCTCATTTCTTGAACAAGAGTGAAGAATCAGACCAATGAATGTGATGATTAGTATTCTTTTCATCATGAAATTTTCAGACGGCAAATATCGAGAAAGTTTAAAAGACT
>JBCBZA010000096.1:0-15373 GCA_039815575.1 Bacteroidota bacterium
CCCTAGAATTAATATTGTCTACCGGGCATTCTAAAGACCAAAATACAAGAACATTCCCACATTGGGCTTCATCGGGTAGATTTATCATTATGATGTGTTTGGATGTCGGATTGGGGTAAACCATGAAGTTTCAGGAAATTCAGTTTAAACCCCAATATTCTTCTATCCCCGTGTTTTTTAGTCCAGAGGCTTTGCAGCATTTTACTTGACTGTCCCATTTTTTGTTGAGTCGGTATATAATTCTTCTAAAGGACACTTTTTGAAGTGAAGATTATCGAAAGAAAACGTTTTTCAACGACCCCAACAGATTTAAAACTTCTTGCAGAAACCTCATTTATAGGTCTTTTATCTTCATTTTATGCAAGTTGTCCCAAAAAATGGTTTGTTCTCCAGGGCCTTTATTTTTTTATGAGCTCAGTTTCCCACCCCACATACTTCCAGTTTATTAAAACCGAGACCGAGCTCAAAACTTATGTGAGAAATCAGATCTGTTATGAGAACCAACAACCAAATTGCAATGACGATCTTGTTCATTGTCTTTCTGATGTCTTGTAAGACTCCAACTGAAGTATTGGAAGATTTCAGTGAAATTAAAGGGAATGCGCAGACGCCATTGATCTTGATGCTTGAAGACGACTTGGAATATGCAGAATCCAAAAAACAATTTGATCAACTTATTTTGGCTTTGGATTACGCCAAGTTAGGTACGAAGAAAGTTTCCATGAGTACATTCAATACTTCCGGAAAGGTCGTCCCCTCCACCAAGGTTATTTGTGCTAGAGAGACTTTCTCCTTAACAGATAAGGCCATTGATTCATTGCATGCATTTGTGGCCCGAGGCGGAACACTGTTCCTAACAAAGGCAAATTTTGACGATCGTTTCGCTTTTTTAATGGGACTTAGTCCTATTTATACCATGAAAGTGAATCAGACCGCCGAAGGGATAGAAGTCAATGAAGATTTGTTTCTGGGTAAACCATTGACCAAATCTATGAAAGGAAAACATTTGGGACTTCATAACTCCAATTTTTCCAACAATGTTATTTTTTTGGCTACCTCCATAAATGATATGGAGTACCCAGTGGCAACTTTAAATAAGGTTGGAAAGGGTAAAGTGGTGATGTACAATTCAAACATTCCATTTAATAAAGAGACTAGAGGCTTTGCTTTTTCCTTGTTATTATCCGGTCTTGATGGTATTCCCTATCCCGTGGCAAATGTGGGAATTTTGCATTTAAAAGGTAATTTGATTGGCAATCCAAGTGCAGCTCCATTGTTGGCCAGTAGCTTAGTTCCATTTAAAACAAAGAATTTTGTACGGGATATTTGGTGGCCTGATATGAAAGAGCTGGCAAGGAAACACCAAATTTATTACACCGTTTCCCCTTTTATTTCGAGTGCTTTAAATGCTAAATCAAAGGATAACTGGTGGGGGCATGAAGCTTTAAAAGAAGGACATGAACTTGGTTTTTTAGGAGAGTTGGTTTACGGCAAAAAAGTTTTGTTTGCTTCAAATACCAAGGATTTAAAAGGATATTTTGAAACAGGGACGAAGTTTTGGGATGATATGGATTTGGGGCAGAAACCTTCGATTTATTTTTCGGGGGTCAATAGTATGGATAGCCTCAGTCTTAAACCTCTAAAACAATACTTACCCAGCATAAAATTCATTCACGCAAATTTTTATGAAACCAATCTGGATAAGAGAGCTCAGGAGTATGAGCCCAGCGGAATGGATTTGTACTATTTTAATATTCCAGTCACTTCTAGCGGCTATGTTTTCGACTCCAACTCAAATTGGAATATACATACGCAATTTCTTATTACTGGAATTTGGAATCACGCTATGACGCCCAATGAACTCAACGGGTCTACCTTACAGAATAATTTGAGGCTTAAACCTTGGCGCACCTCGAAAAATAACGATGGTCTTTTTAAAGCCTTTGATACCGAGATAGGAAAGTTCAAGGACACCTATCCCATGCTTCGTTTTAAGACAGGTCTCACAGCGTCCGAAACCATTGTAAAATGGAGGTATGCCCAGTATCGCCATATCAATAAAGAAGGACTATATGTAGTTTCCAGTAATGATTATGTCAATGATAAGGGTTTTGAAGATTATTGGCATTGTTACGTTAGTAAAATGAACGACCGTTTGTTCCAAGATGACCTAAAAGGTGTAACAAAGGACTATCACAAGGCAAAACTCTTTGATGGATATTTATACCAAATAAAAACTGAAGGTGCATTTATATCCCTTTCTGATCTCAATGCGTGGAACAAAGGGGATGAAGATAGAGTAAAAGCGTTAGTTTTTAAGGAACGAACTAAGTTTGTGAATGCGAAATTTGAACAACTGCCCTTTTTAAGGAAATTGGAATTCTTTCTTAACCAAGGGCAATATTCAAAGGCCTCGGAACTTATCGAAGACCATATCATTGAAGGAAATGACTTGCCTATGGCCCAATGGTTGGACTATGCCAAGATCATGCACATTCAAGGAAAAGAGAATAGGTTATGGAACTTTTATGAAAGACAATATACATTGAAGCCCTCAGAGCAAATGGCTTATATTGGCCTAAAAACAAGGGAACTTTACGGATGGCCCAATCAACAAATTGCCGAGAACTGGCTAAGCAAAGCCATTGATTGGAATTTCGGAGGCTTACCAATTTTGCGCGAATACAGTGAAAAACACAATTCTGTAGAAAATAAAGCAAGAATAAAGAGCGTCCTTAAAGAAATTATGGATATCACCAAGAAAGATGAGGACAAGGTCCGGTATTTAAAGTTTTTAATTACATCAAAAGACCCTCAAGCGGATGAAGAACTCAACCGATTGGAAGTTTGCGATGAGGGCGTTAAAACCATTGCATCACAAATTGCCCAGTATTACGCCGATAATTTTGCCTATGGCAAAGCCTATCAGTGGAGTTTTTGTGCCTCGGATATTGATGTGGGAACCGCTAATAGTTGGTTGGAAAGTTCACAGGGATTGGAAAACATGAAGACTAAAAACCCCCTGGCGTATTATGGAGTACTATTAAATGATCAAGAAGAACGGGCATATAAGGAACTAAGTCGTGTGACCATATGTTCTGAACAACTGAAACCATTGGCCGGGAAAATTGCACAACTCTTTGGAAATATGGGGGATTATAGGGGGGCATTGTCTTGGTCAAAATGTGCTGAGGAGGTTGACATCAAAAGTCTCCTGACTTGGAACAGTGAAATGCAGAACTATACAACAGCCAAAAGTATATATTGGGATTATATGGGCAAAAATAAGAAGGCCCATGATGTATCAGAACTTATGGCCAACATTAGCATGGAAATTGGCGATTTGTCTGGAGCATGCAAAATACTCGCCACTTTACCTCCTGGAAGCTCATTAGGTGAATTAAAGGAACAGCTAAATAGTAGTTTGAAATATGCTGCATTGCAAGACAAAAAGAATTTAATTGCGGACTATCCCGATCTTTTTGATGAGGAAACAAAAAGTACCGTCAAGGAAGAATCAAGAATGGATATCGGGAACGATATTTTCTTTAGAAGCAACTCCACGAGCAATCAATTTGATTTTACCCAATTAACTCTTTTGGGGGGCTACGCATTGAAAGATAGCAGAGGTAATGTCCATGAAATTGGTGCGTTACGAGGGTTTGTTTATGAAATCGAGGGCATCCAAAATCAGACGGATAATTTGGAACGAAACTTGCTGGGGTTGGATTATTCATTTATGACGCCACTGAGGAACGATGCCACGTTGACCCTCGGCGCCAGGTTGGAAGGGGACAATGCCAACAAAACCTTTTTCCATTTAAACGCAATGCTGCAAAAAACCAATAAAAGAGGAACACTATCCGCTCAATTGCAATACCGACCTGTTCCTACAGGTCCAGGTTACGTTAGAAATATCTACCAAGGCAGTTTCAATGGGGTTGCCGCATTAAATACAGATTTTGGATTTAATCCTTCCATTCAGCTCCAAGGGCGATATTTTTCCGACGGCAATAATGACGCCACAGTGACCAGCAAGTTAGAATATGATTTGGTCAGGGATGACACATGGAAGATTGCTCCATTTGTGGAGGGTTCATATTCCGTAGCTAGCATGGACAATAGAAATGGTTTTCCATATTGGATTGCCGACAACCGACTAGTGGGTGGAGGTGGTCTTTCATTTAGGATCGGCAACACCACAGAACTTTATTTCATAGATGCAAGTGCCTCCTATTTTGCGGAAAACCAAAACCAACCGTCCTTTGAAAGGTATTATGCCGCAATGAATTTTCGAATTAAAAAATATTTTCAATTGAATGCTGGGGTAGATTATTATACAATAGATAACTTCTTTTCCAACGGATTCAATTTTGGGTTAAGGTATGATTTAGGAACCTTTAAATAAGTACATTGGCTGTTGTCGCTATCAATATTCCAAATCAAGAAAAGGGCCAAAGTGATTTGAGCTTTGGCCATTCTTTTCTAAACTAGGATAGGGTCATTACATCAATAGCGTAATCCCGAGGTGTCTTCCCATCTGGCTGTCAGGCCCCAGCCAAAGAAATAGTTGGAAAGCGCAATCAAGATTTCATTTTCTCCTTCTTTTAGCGGAACCTTAAACTTTGTATTATCCAATGTACATCTTCCCCTTGGTTCCTTCATGCCAGGGGAGCCATAGTAGTTTTTATTTTGATGCAAAGGCTGCCCGTTAATAAATACCCAGACCTCGTCGCTAAATCCCATACGCAACAGTTTTTCCTGCTCCCGCCCCGAAGTAATAGTTGTTCGTAACCAGGTAAGTCTTCGCTTGCCAGTATCAGTGGCTCCAAACTGCTCGGTAAGGTTGACCATGCCTCGATGTTTTGCTGTTAAGGGACTCCAGGTTTTGGAACCATCAAAATATGCCGAATCAATGATTACCCCAGGACTTGTATTGATCTGTTTCATGGGGTCTTTTCCAGTGGAAAATTCAATGGGTTCTTGAACCTCCCAGTTTCTTAAATAGTGGGGGTCGTTATAAGTGGGATCATATCCCACGCCCTGAGCAACGTCTTCCGTTTCATCGGGGATAATTTTGAAATTGGCATAGATAACATTACCATTTAAACCAATTTTTCCGGTTTTGGTTAAACCTTCTAAGACGGGCACTTTTAGGGCAGCCCTATCCATGTTGTTCACATAGACCTTCATCTGATTTTCTGAGATGACCATTTTAATATGGTTCCATGTATTCTCTGTAAGGGCCGCCGCTCCTTGGTACTCATCAGTAAGATCCCATAGGTTCACACCATCTATAAAGGCCGCATATTGCATGGTGGTTCGCGAAGTAGGACTTAATTGTCCAAAATAACGGAGATAATAAACTTCGGAGTTACCATTAGCTTCATCCAAATGAAAATTGATTCCTGGAAATCCCCGTCCTTTGAGTTCAACATCAAATTCGATGATTCCAATTGAAAAATCAAAATCCTTCAATACGATTTGAAAAGGCTGATCATCGGAACTTTTTACCGCTTTGGTGGATTTATGGGTAATGAATTCCACGTTATCGGTTTTTGCGGTCCAATATTCAGAAGTTAAAGGGAACGATAATGGTTTTGAACTTTTTTGGGCATGTAAGCTAAAAGTAAGCAATAGGCCGAGTGAAATCAGTTGCAGTTTTTTTAATACCGTGTTCATTTTAATTGATTTTGAATTTTACGATTATTTTTGATTGTACCTAAATTAAGTACCTTGTTTACAGAACCGTAAACACATCTTGTTCAATTCTGTTTAATCCTGTTCAAGCAGCTTTGCGCACAGCACTATTTTTAGTTTTATGGATACGAGAAAACATGCAATGATTCGACAATTAGTAGAGCAGATTGAGCAGCAATTGGGTTGGGGAAGTGGTGAGGATTGGAGCAATAAGGATTTTGAAACCCTTAGCGAACAGATTTTTGAACGGACTAAAAAAAGATTAAGTGTAACCACCTTAAAGCGCATATGGGGTCGTGCAGAAATGGTGGCAAATCCTAGTTTGGCCACCTTGGATATTCTTTCAGAATTTTTAGGAAAAAAAAATTGGCGGGAGTATAGCAAAAACTCCAACAGGGAAAAGTCTCCATCCAATTCAAAAATTATAAAAAAAAGATTAAGGCAGGCAGCGGTAATTGTAATTACAATTTTAGCGGCCTTATTCATTCGTTCGTATACCACGTCATCCGATGAAGGGCCAAAGGAAACCACTTCCATAGATACTTCCCTATTCACTTTTGAAGGTAAGGTGGTGAGCAGCGGATTGCCCAATTCGGTCGTATTTTCATATGATGCTTCTTCCGCTGATGCCGATGCACAGATTCAAATACAACAAGATTGGGATGATCGAAAGCGCATTAGGGTAAACAAAGAAGACAGCATTGCTACGTGTATTTATTACAGGCCTGGATTCTTTAAATCAAAATTGGTAATCGATGAATCCATTGTTCGGGAGGATGATGTTTTTATCACCTCAAATGGTTGGTTGGGAACAATAAATAAGGACTCGGTGCCCATTTATCTTTCCAAAGAGGAAATAGTAAAGGATGACAAAATAGGAATTGATATGACAACCCTTTCCGCTTATAACATCGACCCAAAAGTCACCAGTACTACGACAAGCCTGTATTTTGTTGATGACTTTTTAGACATGTTCACCAACGATTTTACGATATCCCTTGAGATACAGAATGCTATGGACAAAGCATTGGGAGGATGCCAAGAAATTGAAGTTTATATGTTATATGATGGGGGTGCTATTGGAATTCCCTTGGCAAAAAAAGGATGTATTTCAAAATTAAACCTAATGGCCTTTGATCAATATGTAAATGGGAAAAAGAATGACCTTTCTTCTTTTGGAGTAGCATTTGAAACCTATGAGAAATTGGCCTTTTGTGCTAAAAATGACCTATTAAAAATTTGGGTAAATGATGATTTGGCCTACGAACTGCCTGTGGACAATCCAGCCCGTGCCATTAAAGGAATTTCTGTACACTTTACAGGTACCGGTTCCATCAAAAACATCGTCCTAAAAAATGCAAATGGCACTGATTACCATTTCAATTGAAGCCATTTGCATTAAAAGATTAGTTGCTCACTTCCTTAAGTACTCGATTTAAACTCCTGACGGTGGTGCCCAAATAATTGGCAATATCTTTTTTAGAAATTTTTTGAAGAAGCTCGGGAAATTCTTGTGTTAAACGCCTGAGACTTTCTTCTAGGCTATGGGTCTGATTATAGGAATGTCTAAGCGCCGAATAACGAATATTGGTGGCCAAAAGGCCTAACACTAGATTATTGAAAGTGCTATCGTCTGCAAGCAATTGATGAAATACTGCTTCAGGAATTTGATAATATGTAGTTGGTATAAGGGCTTCTATAGTACAAAAACTAATGTGCCCTGTAATCAATTCTATTTCACCAAAAACTTCGCCTGCCCCAAAGAATTCTTGAATAAAATCATTGCCATTGTCCAAAGTAAGAAAACATTTTGCCAATCCATCTTTCATCACATACAGGGAACGTACATAGGTCTGTTGATAAAGGATTTTTTCACCCACTCCAGCAGTTCGCTCTACAATGGAGTTATGGCTTCCTGAATTTTTCAGTGTTACCAAATAATTCAATAATTCCCTATTTATACGAATCATTTTGCTCGGTGGGACAAATGTCCTTTCAATTCTTAAGAAACCGTTTTTTCTTTGATTCCCAATTAACTTCTGACAAGATAGTGCAAGTTCAAATGAAAAAAGGCCATCCCATCTATAATCGCCGATTTGGACTTTTGTGCTTGAGTTCTTTGTTATTTTCCAGTAGCTATAATTTATTAATTCCCGAATTACCAGGATACTTGTCTGGTCTAGGGGGCTCAAAATATATAGGCCTGATCATCTCGTTGTTTACATTGACCGCGGGTCTTTCCAGACCCTTTAGTGGTTTGTTGACCGACAAGATTGGGCGAAGGCCGGTAATGCTATTTGGGGCAACGGTCTGTTTGATTTGCGGTTTTATGTATCCTATTTTGGGCACTGTGGCCGGTTTCCTCTTTTTGCGATTGTTGCATGGTTTTTCTACCGGTTTTACCCCTACGGCAATAGCTGCTTATGTTTCAGATATTGTACCGGCCAATCGTTGGGGGGAGGCTTTTGGCATTCAGGGTGTTTTTTTTACCAGCGGTTTGGCCTTGGGACCGGCCTTGGGAAGCACCATTAAACTCCATCACTCTTATGATATCCTATTTTATAGTTCTTCGGTCATGGCACTTTTATCGATGCTATTGCTATACAACCTTAGAGAGACGCTGGTTGAAAGGACTCGTTTTGAGTGGCAGATGCTCAAAATTTCAAAAAATGATATTATTTCCACAACAGTATTTGTTCCAGTACTAATTACCTTTTTGGCCTATTTCGCTTTTGGTATGGTATTGACCTTGATTCCTGATTGGAGTGACTTTTTGGGTTTTCAAAACAAAGGAAGTTTTTTTGTGGCCTTTACCATAGCCTCTTTAGCCATTCGTTTTTTAGCTGGTTCGGCATCGGACAGAATGGGTCGAAAAGTTATTGCACAAGTGGGTCTGCTCATTTTGACAAGTGCCCTTCTACTCATGGTGTTTTTGCAAACAAAAACAGGCTTGTTATCCGCTGCTATAATTTATGGGCTGGCCATGGGAATTTTATCCCCAACGCTAAATGCGTGGACGGTCGATCTAAGTCCAACTAATAAAAGGGGAAAAGGAATATCAACAATGTTTATTGCACTTGAGGCTGGAATAGGGTTAGGGGCACTACTATCGGGATGGTACTATCAAGATACGTATCAAAATATACCGTATACCATGTTGGGCTGTGCTATTTTGGCGATTGCTGGGTTGGTATTTTTAACTTTTTTGAGAAAACGAAGTTGAGTAGGGATGCTTTATATTTGGTCCATGCGATATGTTATATTTTTTCTGGCCTTTGTCTTTTCCTTAGGTGCCAATGCCCAATCAACTGAAGAACTTCAAAATGAAATCGACAAACAAGTTTGGAAACCTTTTCAAATGGCCTTTGAAAGCTTGGATGGTGAAGCCCTAAATGCCATCTATGCTGAAAAAGTTCTTCGTGTAACCCCAGAGGGGATCGATACAGAAGGTGTATTTAGGACCAAAAATTTGAAGCGTTTTGAGCAGAACAAAGCTGAAGGGATTTCCATTACCTTGGATTTTTGGTTTGATCGAAGGAACACCAATAACACAACTTCCTATGAGGTAGGGTTTTACCGTATTGGATTTACCTCAGAAGAAGGGAAAACGGATTATGTTTATGGCCAATTTCACATTGTACTGCAAAAAATCGAAGGATTATGGAAAATCACCCAAGATTGGGACACTACCACCATCAATGGAAAAGCAATAACATCTGAGGACTTTGATAATAACCCTGTCCTGCGCTTCCGATGAATAGTGAATTAGTGAAGTCGCTCTATTCGAATTTCCTTCCCGTTAAAGCGATATATCATCTGCTCTATTTGGTCGATGACGAAAGAATCACTGGCATCCATTTGTTTCAGTACCTCCTCTTTGCCGGAAGGAATATGCAGTCTAAGTATTGATGCCGTCCCATCTTCCTTGGGTTCCACGATCAATAGGGAACCTTCCCCTTCCTTCCCTTTTTGCGTTCTTTTGAATACAGCCTTCAAACCACCCGAATCAAGTCCTAGTTCTTCCAGGTTTGAAATTACTTTTTGAGGATTTTGATAGATTTGATAGGACCCATAGACCGCGGACCCTAGATTGGTAAGAATACCTAGGTTTCCGGAAGCTACCGTGCTCCCAACGTTTTCAACTACTTGATTGTATACAAAATTCGTAGCCGCTCGGTAGGTGCCAAATCCGCGTTTCAAATAATAATAGGTCGCTCCAAAAAATGAAGTACGTTTAACGGAAGGATAGTTCTTTTCATATACCAATTCTCCAGACCGATCGAAGAGAAAGTAGTTGTTGTCATTTTCCATAAAATACCCGTAGTCCCCAATACGAAGGTTAGGAAGGGACTTGCCAAAGTCAAACTCGTATAAATGTCCGGGAGCTTCTTTTGATTTTCCATTTACCACATGAAGTTCATTGTTGCTATATACCGGATATTGTTGGGCAATACTATCATACCAAATGCGGTAGGTGGGCTCACTTAGTTTCAGATTTCTTGAGATAAAATCAGCATCATTCAAAATAACATCCTCCCATAATTTTTCACCCTTTGAAATGGTTACTTTATTGGCTCGGGATGGAGTGATATATATGACTGAGGTATCTGATTCGAATAGATATACGGGAGCCTCATCATTTGAAAGGGATACTTTTATGGAATTTGGCCAGACCTTTTTACCATCATTTCCTATAAGTGACAGGAATTTTTCTTGTACCACTAGAAAACCTTGATGTACGGGAACTATTTTTTTGATTAAAGGCAAAGAAACCATTTCGCGCCACTGTTTTTTGCCTTGATTGTCTAGGATATTAAATCCGGATGAGGTAATGGTTATTAATTTCTGACCTTCAAAAGCAACTTCCCTTATTGTCCCGAGCACCTTAACCGGTTCGTCCCAAACTGGAAGCATTTCCTTTGCGGAATAGGCCATTACTTCGGTTGCGCGCTTTAACTTTTCTACCTGTCCAGCCCTTGTGAATATGTAGATAATTTCCTTTGAACCATTTATGGCAATGGATTCGATGTTACCTTTCTCATGTCTTACTTGACCTGTACGCCCATCGATATTAAGCAGATGATTGTTCTTTAACCAAAACACGTTTTGTTCCTTATCAAGGAGCACCTTTTCTTTTTGAAATAAGGTTCCCTTAAGATTTTTGAAAAAATTGGAATCCGTTAGGTTGGTCTTCCAAAGCATTTTCTGGTCGCGATAGCTGTAAAGGGCAACGGCCATTTCTTTTTCTAGAATGCCATCAACCAATAAGGCCTGGTGGTCTGGGACGAAGAGCGTTCTATTTACTGATTTGAACCCTGCCTTTTCTGAATCAAAAAGGGCTTTACCATTGATTACATTGAGTATGATTCGTGAAGTGCCCTTGGCATTCAATGTGTTGGATAATAGTTTCGAATTGAGGATGGGTTTATCTTCATAAACCACTAAAGGGGAATACGGAATCTCTTTGTAGGAGTTAAAATCAACTTTACCTAGGGTTTCCTTTTGCCATTGTAAGGATTGTGATTCAGGACCAATACCGTACAAGCCCTTTCCCGTTCGGACCAAAAGGACGCCTGTATAGGTATTGATGATTTTATCCTTTATGGTATTTGAAAGGATTATCTTCTGCTGGGGCAGAATAGCCTGTAACGTGAAAAAAAATAAGGATATTAAAGCATAGGATTTTATAAGCTTAAAATTCACCATATTGAATACCTTGGCTAATCAGCTATTTAAAGGTAATAAACTATAAAGTATGCCAACCATTAATACATACCATAAGTGAGAATGTTATTGATTTAAGGCAATCGATTTGTTTTTTCGAAATACAGAGTGGACTTTATTGGACCTGAGTTCCAAACTTTTCCTTAATCCCAAAGTGGCACCTCAATTGGACTATCCACCCAGTTCGTGTTGGGAACCTCGGCATACCAACTCAACCCATACCGAAACTGGCTGGGAGGATAGGACGCCGTAGCATCCTTTACAAAATCAACACCCACGCTACTGATAGTGCCATTGGTGCCAAACAACCACGAGGATTGTGATGGTATTGCGGCCATACTTAAAGAATCACTTGTCAAATCTGGGCGTTGTGCCCAAAATGGAGTGACTTGCGCAAAAACCTCCTTACCATTGGCAATGGTCAAAAACGTTGCTTCAATCATATGTTCTACAGCTCCTCTTGGGTCATCCGGAGGGCCGGAAGCCCATCCAATACGTATGGGATATCCTTTACGGACGGCATGTATCAATTTTGTCTTATTTCCATGTGCATGTTGTCCGTTTTTATCATTTTTATAGAGCAGTATCCATTCTGGACCCGATGCAATGGCTTGCGCATTTTTGTTTGGGGTACATCCAAAAATTACAACTAAAAAGAACAGTGGAAGAAATGATTTCATGGATCAATGTGTCATTTAGTTCTTCGAAAAAGATAAGCATGATATGAATCGGATGGCTTTGGGTAAGCGTTAAATGTTTGATAATAAAAAAAGCGACACTGTTAAGGCCGCCTTTTTGGTCTTGATACAACTGCAATTACTTTTTTAAATAGGCAACTACTTTGTCCATGGCCGCATTTACGGCGTCTACATCAAAATACAGTTGCTGTTGATTGTAATCATTCAACCATTTTATCTCCTTTTCGCCTTCTATGAGTTCATAAAATTTTTTTGCCCCCTGAGGAACGGCACCGCTCTCACTATGTATAATAAAAACGGGTTGTGAAATGTTCTTTCCTGCTGAGATACCATCAAAGGTCAACCATGGTTCCCAGCTACTTACCGCAAATAGGTTCGCATATTTTGGACCTGCCGCTTTTGCGGGATTCAAATAATAGTCAAACGCATTTTTGGGAACATACATGGCGCTCAAGGGATCTAACTCACTGGCGGCCAATACATATTCCATTTCACCAGTTTCAGCATACGTGCGTTTTGCTTCTTGGGCCGCTTGGAGCAAACCCTCGGTACCGCCTGGGCGGGTATCATATATCATTTTTGCAATAGCAGCATTGTGCAACCAGGGGGCCACCAAAACCAATTTTGCAATGCGTTTATCCTGTGCGGTGGCGTGGGCCATATAACCGGAACTTGCACATACACCCATACCGGTGATTGCATTGGAATCTACATTGGGATGTTGTGATAAAAAGTCCACAGCGGCTTTTATATCGGCAATTTTGATGTTGTAATCTTCCAGGTACCTCGGTTGCCCTTCGCTTTCACCAAAACCGGTGAAGTCAAAAGTCAGGGTTACAAAGCCTTCTTTGGCCAGTAGACTGGCATATTCATCCGGCATCTGTTCTTTAACACTGGTCCAACTCCCTGTAACAATAGCTGTGGGATATTTTTTTTCTTCGCGGAAATTTGGAGGGGTAAAAAGATGTCCTTTAAGACGTATCCCATTTGAATTAAAGGTGACCTCCTGCATGGAAATGCCACTTTTTGTTTTGGCACCAGCAGCATGTACTGAATAAGATTCTGGTTTTAGGCCAGGCCATCCATTAAGTAGGATATTGGGATTGAAATGCTCTACAAAGTGTTCTATTTTTCCATCCTTGCTTAATGTATAAACTCCTACATAGGAATTATTGTAGGGTTTTCCCTCCCCTGTGGTTATGGTTCCATTGAATTTGGCAAGTATGACATTGGGACTGGCGGTACCAAAATACTGACGTTCATAGTTCTGGGTATAGTCCATCACCCCTGAATATTGGTTGCCCATAGCGTCAATGCCGGATAATGATTTGGGAAATACTTTTGGGGCAAAAGGCATTTCTTGGACCACATTATCATCTAATGAAGAAAGGACGTCCTCAAGATGTTGTTCTTCTAAAGCAGTGAAGAATTTTTCTATGGCAGCCACATTTTTTGGTTCGACCAAAGGAGGGATACTACCTTCTGTTACGTTTTTGATTGCCTTGGCAGGCAATTGTACATTTCCCGTTTGTTGGTACAGACTCAAGTCAATACGGGCTAATTTCCATTGTTCTCCATCTTTGATAAATTCAGTATCGTAACCCACGAATACGGACCAAAAGTCACCTGCTAAAAAATGAACTGCAATTGCATCCAAAGTGGCCGTTGCCCTGTTGTTGGCTACCCAAATCGCAAAATTATGAGGTTGGTGCACCGTTCGTTCAAATCCTGGGAGCAACTGTTTCCAACCTGCTAAAATTTCGTTTGGGGTCTTGAATGCGGCATCGCCTCCCAGTGCCGTATAATCCGTATAGACCGAATCGGCCATGGTTTCTTTTACTGCTTCCCAGTCTCGATTATCCGTTGCTTCAAACAATTGCAAAACCACTTCTTTAATAGCGGTCTGTTCCTGTTCAATTGATACCTTTTCCGTTTTCATAGTCATATTATTTTGATTATCGTTTGAATTCCTTTTACAACCCGAGACCATTAGGGCAAGTATTGTGATGCTTAATAGTGTTTTCATGGCTTACCATTTTATTTGATGGGACAAAGCTATGATTGTGATAGGGCAGTAATCCTACGGAATTCAAAGCAGGAAGTATAGAATTCAAAGTCCAGTCTAAAAAAGACGGTTTTATTGCTACAAATTGGCTTTTCGGAACTGGGAAGGAGTCATTTCCGTGTGGGTTTTGAAGAAGTTGGCAAAATGATTTGGATACGAATAATAGAGCTCATAGGCAATTTCCTTGACGGAGTCCGTGGAATTCAGGAGTCTTGATTTGGCCAAAGAAAGAATGTGTTCATAGATATGTTCGGATGCTGATTTTTCCGTAATTCTTTTTACCACAGCATTGAAGTGGTTGGGATGTAGGTTTAATTTTTCCGCGTAAAATTGCACCTGATGGGGGTGCAGTTCATTATAGTCTTTGCTGGGCTGAAAAGCTAACTCCATTATGGTTTTAAAACGGCTTACCATCTTAATATCATTATTTCGTTCTTCCCTGTTTATTGGCAATCCTTTTGATTGGGACTCAAACAATCGGCCCACCTTCAATAGAAGAATTTCAACATAGGATCGTATAATGGCTTTGCTTTGTTTTTGTTCGGATTCAAATTCAAACAAGATGTCCTGAAAGAGTTTTTCCAATACCAGGGTTTCTTCAGTATCGATTGTCAATGGAAGGGTTTGGTCAGAAAGTAAATACGTAAAACGTTCCGTAATTCGGTTGGTGTTCCTTGTGGAGCGATAAAAATCCTCTGAAAATATGATGTAAGAACCGTTCCAATCAGGGGCAATATCCCATTGCAATATTTGATAGGGCGAATTAAAAAAAACGGTGGCCTTTAGGTTTTTTGTAGAGTAATTTCCGGTTTTGGCATAACCGGTACCATCCAGTTTGAGGGCAATGGCATAAAACTCATGCTTAAAGGGTGGCATCTTGGGGTTCACCGTTTTCATATTCTCCTCGAAGGTCCTAATATCAAAGTCCGGCCATTTTGGAGGTTCAATATTTATGGCCTCGCAGTATGCTATTAGGGTGGAATAATGGTTCATGTCCTTAACCGTTCTATGAGTAGACCATAATCATACTGTAAATCCTCATGAAGCAAGGAAACCTTCTTTTTGATGGCAATAAGTTGTCGATCATAAAGGCTGGAAAGTACCCTATTCCTATGAACGGAAGGTTGAAATTCATTTAATTTATCACAGAAGTAAAGAAGTAGCTCAACTTCGGTCTCCTTCTTGC
>JBCBZA010000126.1:0-11796 GCA_039815575.1 Bacteroidota bacterium
GGTAAAGAGTACCACCAAAACAAGGGCAAAGCGTAAAAGAAATTTGGGGTTAAAAAAACATGATTTCATTAGAACCCAGGTTTTATCTTACTAAGATACTCATTGGCTTTAGAATTATTTCCTACAGCCTGGTAGGCTTTAGCCAGTTCCTTATAAAAATCGTTGGTCAGTTGGTTGTGGTCCAAAAGGTAACCCAACCCTTCTTCTAAAATAGGTACAGCATCCGCTGATCGACCCATTTGGTTCAAGGCCAGGCCCCGATAATAATAAAATTCCGGTTGCAAAGGAAAAGTCTCCAGTGCCTCATTGGCCTTTGCTTCCAGATTTTGATAATTTGGGCCATTTGCCAACTGCTTTAAGGTGGTCCGCAAGTTTTCAAGTTCAAGATTCGGCGATGGCACATTTGGCCTGGTTTCGTTTTCGACTGCAATGACTTCTTTCGGTTTTTGAATTGAGCGTATTGAATCATCAATTTTAGCTGCCAATTGGGAAAGTTCTTTGTTTTTGGTCAACCCCTTTAAAATTGCCTTGGCTTCGAGATAGTTTCCTTTATGAAAATATATTTTGGCTAAGTTGCTTCGCAGTGTTTCATTTTGATATGGAATTGTGCTTTCAATGGTTCTGAATGGAATTCCTTGTTTGTTGGCAATGTTTACCAAATTATCCAAAAACCAGTAATTCCCTGGTTCCGATGTAAGGGCGTCAGTCGCATATTGTTGCGCGGGAATATATTTTTTGTCTAAAAAATACACCTTCGCCAACTCATGGTCCAATGCCGTATTTTTTGGCTGTAACTGCTTGCACTCCAAAAGGAGGTTAATGGACCTATCGTAGTTTTGAATGGCTTTTTGTTTCAGCGCTTCAAAAAAAAAGTTTTGAAACTCATCGGTATATTCTTCCAGAAAAACCTCAGCGCTTTCCGTTTCTTGAATTACATTAGGAGATTCTTGGGCAATACATTGATGGGATGCTATTAAAAATAGCACAATAACACCCGTAAAATTTCCAATTTTAATCATTTTACCTCTCCCTAGCCCTCTCCTCCTAGAGGGTAATACATTATTCCAAAGCGGAGTAGTCCCCAATACTAATGGTTTCGAAGTTGCCATTATAATGCACATGGTTACCAATCATGGCATTATCCAAATTAGCATTTTTAATAACGCTATTACTTTGGATTAGGCTATTTTTAACGGTTGAATTCTCTATAACCGTATCGGGACCAACAGAAACATAAGGTCCAATCGTAGTATTTTCCAGTACTACATTTTCACCGATAAAACAGGGTTCAATAATATTAGCATTCTCCATCTTCAGTGATGCTGCAATCAATTCCTCCCCATCCTGTTCCAAAAAGCCCAACATACGCTGGTTGGTTTCCACGGTTACGTTCTTATTGCCGCAATCCATCCATTCATTTACTTTACCTGTCACAAAAACCTTACCACTGGCCATCATACGCTTAATTCCATCATTGATTTGGTATTCCCCGCCATTAATGATATTATTTTCTAAGACGAATTTCAACTCGTTTCGCAACACGCCTACATCCTTGAAGTAATAAATACCAATTACGGCTTGGTCACTCACAAAATTCGTTGGTTTTTCAACCAGCTCTATGATTTGGTTCTGTTCGTTAAGGTTGACCACACCATAGGCTTCAGGGTTCTCAACTTTTTTGGTCCAGATAACGCTATCCGCTTTTTTATCCAAATTAAAATCAGCGCGAATAAGGGTGTCCGCATATGCGATTACCGCGGGGCCGGAAAGTGAAGGTTCCGCGCACATAATGGCATGTCCCGTTCCCTTGGGATCTAGCTGACGATAAATACTGGCTTTTGCCCCCAATTCATGGGCCAATCTTTCCAGATTGACAACAATGTCATCCCCAAAAAATGCCGGGTCGCCCAAAATAAAGGCCACCTCTTCAATGGGTTCACCAAGGACTTTGGCAATATCACTGACCAATCGATGTACAATTGGTTTCCCCGCTACGGGAATCAAGGGTTTTGGAATGGTCAACGTATGTGGTCGTAATCTAGAGCCGCGACCAGCCATTGGAACGATGATTTTCATGTGTAAGAGTTAATGGTTATTAGTTATAAGTTACTAGTGACTATTTTTTTCCGGTACTTCCAAATCCGCCTGCGCCCCGTTCCGTTTTAGAAAGTTCCTTTACCTCCACCCAGCTTGCCCGGTCATGTTTGGAAATGACCATCTGAGCAATTCGTTCTCCGTCTTCAATAACAAAATCATCATTGGACAGATTGACCAATATGACCCCTATCTCGCCCCTATAATCTGCATCTATGGTCCCTGGCGCATTTAAGACCGTTATCCCCTTTTTGGCTGCCAATCCACTTCTAGGTCGCACTTGGGCCTCAAATCCAATGGGTAATTCAATAAAAAGTCCTGTTTTAATAATGACCCTTTCTAAAGGTTGTAACGTAATGGATTCCGAGATATTGGCCCTAAGATCCATTCCCGCGGAAGCTTCTGTTTCATAATGGGGTAACGGATGCTTGGATGTGTTTATAATATTAACTTTCACGCTTTAAAAAAATGGTTTTAATCCTATCTCCTTCCAGTTTATAAATAAGTCCCAAAAATAGTAAAAGCATAAAGCTTCCCGCGATTAAGTTTCTATTAAAAACATAGAAGGACAATGCTGAAAAAAGGACGGAAATACTTCCGTAAAAGACAATTTTTCGAATATTGTAGGGTATGGGATAGTATTTCTTCCCAAAATAGTACGAAAGGCACATCATACTGCCATAAGCCATCAAAGTAGCCCACGCAGAGGCCATATATCCTATTTTGGGAATGAAAGCAAAATTGATGGCCAAAGTCAAAATAGCCCCAACAGACGAAATATAGGCGCCATATTTTGTGCGGTCCGTAATTTTATACCAAACCGAAAGATTGTGATAAATACCCAAACAAAAACTAGCCAATAAAATAATAGGTACGATTTGAACTGCATCCCAATAAGTCTCATTTCTTATAAGAAGTCTTCCCAGAATATCTATATACACGACCACAAAGAGAAGGATCACACTCCCCATAATTACAAAATAGTTGGTGATTTGGGCATATGTTTTCTGTGGGTTCTCTTTGTTTGCATGACTAAAGAAAAAGGGCTCTACACCTAGTCTAAAAGCGGTTCCAAATAGTGTCATGAACAAGGCCAGTTTGTAACAAGCCCCGTATTTTCCAGCTTCAGCCTTAGACACTAGTTGCGTCAACAGAATTTTATCAAGAACCTCATTAATGGTGAAGGCAATCCCAGCGAGCATTACTGGAGCTGCATATTTCAGCATTGATTTCCAAAGTGTTTTATCAAAAACGTATTTGGTTCTAAAATAGGTTGGCATTACTACAAGAAGAGTGATACCACTTGCTACGATATTGGAAATAAAAATGTAATTGATTTCAAATTCTGGGCGATACATTTTTGTAAATACCGATGCGTCGCCCTTGGCCAGTTTTGGAAGTATCAAAAGAAAGAAAACGTTAAGGCTTAAATTAATGGCTACATTTAAAATCTTAATAATCGCATATTTCGTTGGTCGTTCATTGGCGCGGAGTAGCGCAAAGGGAACAATCGCCAAGGCATCCAAAACCAAAATATAGGTTGTGAATTTTATAAAATTGATGTTGATATCCGTCCATTCAACAAGCTTCTCTTTTAAAAGCAAACCCAAAATCAAAAACAGCACTGAGGACAGCAGAAGTGATAGTAAGGATGTGGATATGACTTTTTTCTTATTTTCTTCTTTATTATAAAAGCGGAAAAAAGCTGTTTCCATTCCGTACGCGAGGAATACATTAAAAATGGCAATCCAGGAATAGATGTTTACGTATTCTCCGTAACCAGAGGCATTTTCAAATACCGAAGTGTATAAGGGCAGTAAAAAGACCGATAACATTTTTGGCAACACCGTTGCCAAACCATAGATAAACGTTTGCTTAAATAACTTCTGAAGCGGATTCAAGAATAAAGGATTAAAACAAACCCCGAAGGGATACTCCGGGGTTACAATTCTATAAAAGTAGCAATATTATCATCTACTTGTAAATCAAGGGTTGTTTCTCTTTTATGCCTTCTACTTTAAAATATTTGAGGGTATCAGCGTCCATATAGCTCAATACACACTGATCCGGATTCAATTCAAATGGAAACTTCCCGTTCAGTTTTGGCGGCTGGTTCCCAACTTCCTGTTTTGAGTCGGAATGCATTACCATATCAGGTTTCCCTGTATTTTGATTCTTAAAATTGGCCTTGGCTACCCATCCGTTTTCTGTGGATTCCATGATAACAGCTGCAATTTTCCCCCTAAAATAAGCTTGTTGCAGCTTTACATTGCCCATATCCCCACTTAATATGGGAACTTCCAATAACAATCCCGAACCAGCTTCCGGCCTACCTCCCAACCAAGATTGGCATGAAGCCTTCCCCAGTTCCAAAGGTGGCTGGTCCACCATTTTCTTTTGGGAAGAACAGCTGAACAGCGATAAAGTAAGTACTATAATCATATAAGTAATGGCTTTCATGGGTTTCCTTTTTTGACTTTTATAAAGATATAAAACCAATTTTAGTGCCAAACAATGGCGTCAACACCATTTTATTGAAGGCAATTTTGTTATCTTTTTGCTGAAAAAGAGTTCAGAATGATAATCCTAAAAAGACGTATTTACCCATTTATTATTGTACTACTATTTACGTGTTGCAAAACACGTGAGGAAGTTGGGGCTGAAAAAAGTGAACGCCCTAATATTTTGTTCATTATGTCTGACGACCATGCCTATCAAGCTATTAGTGCCTACCAAAATCATTTGATTGAAACTCCCAATATTGATCGTATCGCCATGGAAGGCATCCTATTTACCAACGCCTGTGTGACCAACTCGATCTGTGCGCCTTCACGAGCTACAATTTTGACTGGAAAACACACCCATGTCAATGGAAAAACGGATAATGCGAGACCTTTTGATACGACTCAAGTAACCTTTCCCGAACTCTTTCAAAAAGCAGGTTACCAAACGGCCATGTTTGGCAAACTACATTTTGGCAATAACCCAAAGGGAGTAGATGATTTTATGATCTTACCGGGCCAAGGAAATTATATCAATCCTGACTTCATAACCAAGAATGGAGATACTACCAGAATTGAAGGTTATGTAACGGATGTGATAACCGATTTAACCTTGGATTGGATGACTAAAAAACGAGACACCTCCAAACCCTTTATGTTAATGTATCTGCATAAAGCACCTCACCGCCCATGGTGGCCAAGACCTGATAAGTTTGAAGAATTTCTTGAAAGACGGTTCCCGGAACCAGCGACCCTCTTTGATGCTTATGAGAATAGGGGGACAGCGGCCAAAACGGCCGAAATGAACCTGCTTACGGATATGATGTACAATCATGATAGTAAAATACGTCCAGACTTAACAAAAAAAATGCAGCCTAAACCTTTTGTCCCCGAATATGAGGGTAGTTTTGACAATCCTTACACCAATCGGGCCACATCGACCCAAAAAGCAGCATACGACCCTATTTTGGATAGAATCAATGCTGATTTTGAAAAGAACTGGCCCAAAATGAATGAAAAGGAAAAGATGCAGTGGAAATACCAACGGTATATGCAGGATTACCTGGCCTGTATTTCTTCAGTGGACGACAATGTAGGAAGGGTATTGGATTATTTGGATGAAAATCAGCTATCTGAAAACACCTTAGTGGTGTATACTTCTGACCAAGGTTTTTATTTGGGTGAACACGGCTGGTTTGACAAACGCTTTATCTATAACGAATCCTTCAAAACGCCTCTGTTAGTGCGATGGCCCAATAAAATACGCCCTGGCATCACCAATGAGGAAATGGTTCAAAACCTTGATTTCGCGCAAACGCTTTTGGAGGCTGCCCATATTACCGCTCCAGAAGATATGCAGGGCGAAAGTCTATTGCCTTTGCTTACCTCCAATGAAAGCTCATGGGAAAGGGATGCCGTGTATTATCATTATTACGAATACCCAGCCGTACATCAAGTCAAGCGGCATTATGGTATTGTCACCAAGGAATACAAGCTGGCCCACTTTTACTATGATGTGGATGAGTGGGAGCTTTACGATCGCAAAAAAGATCCCATGGAAATCAATAATGTATATGGGCTACCCGAATATGAAGAAATCACAACCCTTCTCAAAACAAAATTGGAAGGGCTTAGAACACAATATGGGGATTCAGATGAACTCAATCAGCACTATATCGATATTCATTTGGAAAACCAGATTGACTCTCCCCTGAAAGGAAAAGGATGACTGTGCCTTTAATCTCTTTTTAATTCCTCAAGCATCTTTAATTCCTTACGTACGTCAATACCAATTAGCAAAACAAAAAAGACGAGTAACACCATTGAGGAGTATACGATATAGTTATAAAATCCCTTGGAAAGGCTCACTTTAAAGTCGGGCAACAACGTCCAAAACGCGAAGCTATAGATCGCCAGCAATAGGGGAGTTAATACCAAATGAACCCATATCCTATTTCGATAGTACCGTTGTAACCTTACTTTAAAATCTTGGATGCTTGTTGTGGCAGTCATGTTCCTTAGGTGACTGATACTAAAAAATTCTGCCAATACCCGAATGACCAAGGCCGCAATCATGGTACCAATGGCCAAAGCCACATCACTAAAGTCTATAGCGCCGATATAGAAAAAGAATACCCCTAGTATACCCACGGTGGAAAGTAGGACAACATTAGTAATCCTCTGCTTTCCTGCAAGCTTTTTAATTCGTTTTTTTAGATCCAAAAAATCAGATACTGAAGCTTCTTCAATGGGTTGTTCCTTCCAATTGTTCTTTACTTGTTGAAATTCATTCATGATTTACACATTTTGAAAGTTCATTTTTAATGCGATGTATCCTTGTTCGTATTGCTTCGTGTTTTAACCCCATGACCTGGGCAATTTCTTTTTGGGGCAATCCTTCCAGCTCCATTAAAATGATGGCTTTATTGGATGGCGCCAGACCATTTATACAGCGATACATTTCTTTAAATTGCTTTTCCATGTTTTTGGCAGTTTCACCATCTGCCTCCGATTCCACTAGATTGTTGTGCGTAAGCCTCCTGTTCTTCATTTTGCGTAGGTTCATCAAACAAGTATTCACTGCAATGCGATATAGCCAAGTGTTGATGGTGCTTTCGTTTCTAAAGGAAGCCAGATTGGACCAAACCTTTATAAACACTTCTTGGGTCAGATCTTTGGCCATATCCCTATCTCCTGATACATAGCCCAGGCAAAGACGCATTATTTTGGAATAGTTCCCTTCGTAAAGTTTTTTAAATTCTTCTTCCAAGGAAATCCCGATTAATTTAGATTGGCCTCCAGTTGCTCCATAAACCATTGTGGTTGATCAAACATAATGAAGTGAGCTGCATCCTGGGCAAATCGAAGTTCGTAATCCCCTAAATTTTTATATTGCGATTCATAGGTCTGTTTGGCCATTTCCTCGCCAAAGGGCTGGGTTGCAGCAAGGATAACCACTGGGACTTTTATTTTGGAAATGTCCTTCCTAAGATCAACTTTTAAATAATCGGTATAGCCGTATACATACGTTTTTCGATCCGCTTTTTTCATCCAATCAATAATCTGATTTTGTTTCTGTTTGTTTGCGGTCATTCCTGAAGCCATTCCTGAAGCCATTTTTGAAAATTCCTCTTCTCCCATGGCCAGCACTTGACTGTTATACGGACTATCATATACCATATCGTCACTATTGTAATTAGGGAACATTAAGGCTCCTGTAGCGGTCAAGGCATCTACAATAATTAGCTTTTTAAAAAGGGGGGTTTTCGATGCCAATGACAACACCAAGGTACCTCCTAAACTGTGGCCAATGGCCGTAGCCTTCTCCAATTTATACTTCTTAATATATGCTTGAACCTCTTTTTCAATTTTAGGATACCAGGGAAATGCTATTGGTGGTACATCCCCAAATCCTGCAAAAGTGAATAAATGACATTCAAACTCTTTTGCTAATTCCTTAATCTGTGCTTCCCAGACTTCGTCAGTACAGGCAAATCCAGGAAAAAACAACAAGGGTTCTCCTTTACCGACTACCCGAACTTCAAAGGCTTTGTTCTGTGCATTTAGGCTGTTGATCAATAGGAAAGCAATAGCTACTACGAGTAGATTTTTAACTCTTTTCATTTTTTCAGTTTTTAATCATTTTCCTTTTTGATTCAAAACCAAAAAAATGTTACATCCAAATGTCAATAAAGATTGAAAAAGAGGGGAATCTAGTCCAAGGCAATACGATTCATTGCAGTTTTGGCCAAGATAAAAGCGATGAACAATAAAAAAGCCGCCAAGGCGTACGAAGCCCCAGGAAAGTAAAACACCGTCTCTGGACGGATAAAGAAGTAAAATACTGGAGCGAATACCAGCTGCCCTAAAATTGCTGTAATACTCACTAAACCCGTAATGGAACCTTGAAGATTTCCCTGCTCTTTTTCAGACACTTGGTTGGAAATAATTCCCTGTACCGTTGGACCCGCTACACCCCCTAATGCATAAGGAATCAAAAATGCATATAGCATCCATGGTTCCGAGGCCTGTGAAAAAAGAAACATCCCTAAGGTCCAAAGCAAAAACCCAAAGGTGACCACTTTTTGTTTTCCAAACCATTCCACCGCCCGGCCCACTAAAAACCCTTGCACAAAGGCCACCAAAATGCCAACAGCAACTAGGGAAAGACCGATTTCTTTTGGACTCCAATCGAAGCGCTCAATGGCAAAATAAGACCATACCGTGGGCAAGGCCTGCCCCGCCAAATTGGCAAGGAAAAAAGCCGCTATCAGTAATAAAACCCCTTTATAGTTCCGAAGCGCTACCAATGATACCCCGGGAATCATTTTGAGCACATTGATGGGTCTTCTATTTTCTTCCGATAATGACTCAGGTACTATAATCCAACCAAAAAGAAAGTTGGCAAAGGTGAGTCCTGCAGCTATATAGAAAGGAAGTCTTATGTCAATGTCCCCAAAATAACCCCCTATTCCAGGCCCAATAATAAAGCCCAGTCCAAAGGCAGCACCAATCAATCCAAAGTTCTTGGCCTTCTCCTCCAATGTGCTAATATCAGCTATGTATGCCGTTGCAACAGTAACACTAGCGCCTGTGATTCCAGCCAAAAATCGTCCTACAAAGAGCCACATAATAGTTGGTGCCCATGCGTGGACCAAATAGTCAAAACTCAGCCCAAGTAATGATAACAAAAGAATGGGCTTACGACCGTATCTATCTGAAATCTCCCCCATAACCGGAGAAAAGAAAAATTGCATTCCAGCAAAAGCGGCGGTCAACCACATCCCATAAATTACGGCCATATGATTACCCTCTCCCGTCAATTGCATGATAAACTCTGGGATAATAGGCGCAATGATTCCAATACCAATAACATCGACCAAAACAGTAATGAATATGAATAGTAGTGCCGCCTTCTTGGATTTCATGAAAAAAAATAAAGCCCCACAAATGTGGGGCTTTTATGAGTTTTATACCCTAATTCAACTAATTATTAATCGTTCAATGCTTCCGCTCCACCAACAATCTCCAGGATCTCTCCGGTAATAGCGGCTTGTCTCGCTTTGTTGTAGGTAAGTGTTAACTGGTCTTTTAATTCCCCAGCATTATCTGTGGCCTTGTGCATGGCCGTCATTCGAGCTCCATGTTCACTGGCGAAAGAATCACGAATGGCCTTGTATAATTGCGTCTTTAATGACTTTGGGATCAATTGCTCTACAATCTCCGGTTTCGATGGTTCAAAAATATAATCGGCACTCGCATTGGTATCTCCCTCAACAGCAACGATAGGCAAAAATTGTTCTGTCGTTACAATTTGGGTAGCCGCATTTTTAAAGCGATTGTATACCAAATCTATTTGGTCATACTCTCCTTCCGTGAATTTAGACATCAAACCCTCTGCTATCCTAGCTACATTTTCGAAAGTCAAATCATCAAAAACACCACTTTCATTGGAAACAATAGTGAACTTCTTTCCTAGAATATCATTTCCCTTTTTACCAATGGTAATATAATCTACCTGCTTTCCTCCATATTTACCATGATACAACGAAACGGATTCTTTGATGATATTGGAATTAAATGCGCCGCAAAGACCACGATTGGAAGTAATGGATACGATAAGTACTTTTTTTACTTCACGGTTGTGCGTATACTTTGCTCCCACATCTCCGTCTAAGCTTCCGCTTAAGTTTTGCAACAGTTCCGTTAACTTATTGGCGTAAGGACGCATGGCGGTAATGGCATCCTGCGCTTTCTTCAATTTTGCAGCGGATACCATTTTCATGGCACTGGTAATCTGCATGGTTGATTTTACCGAAGCAATCCTATTTCGTATTTCTTTTAAGTTTGCCATTCTTCTTTTTTGTCATTCCGCACCTGATGCGGAATCTATTACGTTATGGATTCCTGTTTTCGCAGGAATGACAAGAATTACGCTTTGTACTTTCCTGATAAATCCTTGCATACGGAGGTTAAGGTCTCAATCACCTCATCCGTCAATTTACCTGCCTTCAAGGTATCCAAAACACCGCGATGTTTCGCATTCAAAAATTCAATAAAGTCCGTTTCAAATTCTTTTACCTTGTCTACGGGAACGTCTCTCAACAAGTTCTTTGAACCGGCGAAAATGATAGCTACCTGATCTTCAACCGTAAAGGGATCGTTCTGTGCTTGCTTTAAGATTTCTACGTTTCTACGTCCTTTCTCAATAACATTCATCGTTGCGGCATCCAAATCAGAACCGAACTTGGCGAAAGCTTCCAACTCACGGAACTGAGCTTGGTCCAATTTTAGGGTACCTGCAACTTTTTTCATGGATTTTATCTGGGCCGAACCACCCACACGAGATACGGAAATACCTACGTTAATAGCAGGTCGCACCCCTTGGTTAAACAAGTCCTGCTCCAAGAAAATCTGACCATCTGTAATGGAGATTACGTTAGTAGGAATATAAGCAGAAACGTCACCCGCCTGTGTTTCAATAATAGGAAGTGCCGTCAACGAACCTCCACCTTTTACTTTTTTCTTTAAGGAATCGGGTAAATCGTTCATATCCTTGGCCACACTATCATCGGCAATCACCTTAGCAGCACGTTCCAATAATCTTGAGTGTAAATAGAAAACGTCACCAGGATATGCTTCACGCCCTGGAGGTCTTCTTAAAAGAAGGGACACCTCACGATAGGCAACCGCCTGTTTTGATAAATCATCATAGATAATCAAGGCTGGTCGACCGGTATCACGGAAGTACTCCCCAATAGCTGCTCCCGCAAAAGGGGCATAAACCTGCATCGGGGCAGGGTCTGAAGCATTTGCAGCTACAATAGTGGTGTAGGCCAAAGCACCTTTATCTTCCAAGGTCTTTGCAATACCCGCAACTGTTGAAGCCTTTTGCCCCACTGCAACATAAATACAATATACAGGTTCACCCGCATCGTAAAATTCTTTTTGATTTAGGATAGTATCGATACAAACGGTTGTTTTACCTGTTTGACGGTCACCAATGACCAACTCACGCTGCCCTCTTCCAATCGGAATCATCGCATCAATGGCCTTAACGCCGGTCTGTAGTGGTTCATTTACGGGTTGACGGTAGATGACCCCGGGTGCTTTTCGCTCCAACGGCATTTCAAAGGTTTCACCAGCGATTGGACCTTTTCCGTCAATAGGACTTCCTAAAGTGTCCACGACACGGCCAACA
>JBCBZA010000044.1:0-25744 GCA_039815575.1 Bacteroidota bacterium
CCGTTAACTGCTCCTTTTTTGGTGAGGATTACTTTTATTTCAAGTCCGATAAATTAGAAACTACGGATACCAATGGGGATGGCATCGTCATTACAGGTCATCAACAAGATGACAAAATGATATTAACCCTAATCCTAGATGGCAAAACGTATAGCGCAGCCAACTTAGCAGTCCAAAAAAAAGAGTTTACAGCCAAGGGAGCAGGAAAACTCTTTTTGCAGGATACCAATGAATATGTTGCCCTTGAAGCAACCTACATAGTAAGCTGTAGGTAATGATGAGGTTGATTGCTATCGCACTATTGCTCCCTCTAGGTATCATGGCACAGACCAAGACCACACAAGAAACACAGATTGTGGTGGCAGTAGACACCCAAAAAAATGAAATCAACGCCCTGTATCCTTTGTCATATATCAAAGAAGATTCAAAAGCATTGGAATCCTGTGCTACCTGCAAACATTTTTTAGGCACCCTTTCGGGGGCATATGAATTAAACCGCAGTGCCTTGTCCCCAAAGGCCGGTGCAACCATAAAAGTGTTTAAGGGACAAGAGGTATTTCCCGGGAAATCCAAATTTCCCGATTTAGGCCTTGCCACAAAAAATGAGGTGGTTTTAGGAAATGGGAAGGCCAGCGTTGTAGAAAACAAAAAAGGAGAACTCATATTAAAAACAAAGAATGATGAAAACTAAAATCAATATTACTTTGCCCATGATTTTTGGATTTATGATATGCTTGGCTCAAACGCCACAGGAAGAACAGGCCCAAAAAATGATGGATAGCATTATGCAGAATATGCCAGAGGGACAGCGTGCTATGATGCAGCAGATGATGCAAAGGGACAAAGAGGCAGATTCAAAAGGCAAAGCTGACAAAGAGCAAGCAAAAAGGCGGCAACAAGAACAAAGCAAAGTTGCCAGAAAGAAAAACGAAGATGAGTTTTATTGGCGAAACAGAATAGCGAGCAATACGGCCGGAAAATTTGAGAATTGGCAATATGGTCCGGCCGAAATAAAAACCACCTATTGGGGTCCGGGAAGGACCAAAAATGAACTTTCCATTGGTAGTATCTCAGCGACCGGTCAGGTTACCCTTACATTTCCTGAAATAGACCAATTAACGGTAAAATCTATGAGCGATAATCAGCCTGAGAGCGAACGTGTGGTTGGCAGTACATACCTAGACCTTAACTATTCCAACAGAGATGCAGGTTATTTTTCAACTCGGCATAATGCAAACGTATATGTCCAACGGGAAAGGATAGGTTTTGTAGATATTGGAAATGCCATTAAGCCGGTGGTAAACTTGAATGCTCCTTGTTGCTTTGACAAAGCGGGAGATGGATATACGGCCTATTGGGTCTATACAAGTGTGCCCAACAGCATAAAGGGTATGAAAAACATGGAAGGAGGCAATGGAAAAATTGTCTGTGATTTAAATTTTCAAGCTGGATGGAATTTGATTATGGAACGTGTTGAAGGTGCTAGGGAAAAGCCCTCTAGTGGAGTGTCGGGTTCCGTATTTTGGGAAAATCAATACTATACCTCAACAACAACCTCCCCAGCTGATGCCAAATACTATTTTACTTCAAATCTATAGAATGAGGGGCAGCAAAAGTTATAGGAGAATTATTATGCTTTGCCTCCTTTTAGGAATCACCACTGAAACCAGTGCCCAGGTTTTTGAAAAATTAATAAGAAAAGTGATTGAAAAAGATGTGGCGGCAGATAGCACTAGCAATATCGAAACTGGCAAAAAGAGAAGCGATCGAAATTTTAGAGAGTTGATGGGTGAAATAGAATCCTCTCAAGATTTTGAGAGCACTAAAAAAAATACTTTCGTGGGATGGCCCTATGGTCGTGGTGATATTTTTTTGGTAACCGCCAATCGACAGAGCGTTCACAGCGGATATATTTTTGAGGATGGCTTCTTCACCGCTATGTTTCCTGATGAAAATGTGGATTCCCATATGCTTGCTGGTGAGTTCGTTGGGAAAAAATGTGAAAACCAAGATGAGGCCATAATAAGCAACCCCAAGGCCAAATTGGCAATGGGAACATTAGCTGTGGTGACAAAAGGCGAATTTACAGGAGGCTTGGTGCGGGCGAGCTCCATGACCAAAGCAAGGAATGTTTTTAATCGAGGTGGAGAGGGCGTTGAGGGTGTTGCTGGGGACTACCATTATATATATGTATACACCACAAAAGCGACACAGATTAAATGTGATTGCCAATGGCAACGAGATATCACAGAAGAGGGTTTAGAGGCAGTAGATAGACTGGATTATGATTTGGAAAAAGGATGGAATTTGGTAAAAGTAACTTTGGTAAAAACCCACCAAATTGAAAACAAACGATTCTTTATCGAGCGCAGGTTCGAGACGGTACCTACAGCGTTGAAAGAAACACCATGGTATTTTATCCATACCAAAGCCAATTAAAGATTATGAAGAGACAGTTATTAAATAAACTCATTCATTTCCTTTTTGTATTGCTCTTAATTATCATTTTCACTACAATTTGGATCACCATTAAACCCTGAACGTATGCCACAGTATAGAAAACTATTGATTTTTATTGCCTTGGGATGTATCCCAGAAGGTTTCGTTTTTAGTCAAAAGGCTGAATTAGTTGGTCTTGAGCTGGCGAGGTTTCCCAAAGGACTTGATATAGGGAATGTCAGTGAAGCAGGGACAAGAATGCAATTTTTTGTTAGAGATACTGCTGTGGTCACTGGGCTTACCACCACGTATAAATTGGAACAATGGGTCACTAATGTAGGAGACGATTTACATGGCGAACATCAAAAAGTGGCCAATGCCGCGGTGCAACAAAATTATCAAATGGCTAGGGATACGGCGCTCTTGTCAGAAAGGGGATTTTGGCCAGAAAAGGGAAAGGGTTTTGTTTTTAGATTTCACAGTTGGGCATTTCCGGATTCTGGGGCAACCTCAATTTCCCTAAAGGCCGAAATTGAATATACGGTTTTGGCTTCTGGTGAAACAAGTACTGAAGACATTACCCATTTGGCAGGCAATATTGACGGCCTTACGGGATTTGAGTTTAAGGGCAATAGGATTGATTTAAAACAGAAAATCCAAGGGCAAGGTGAAGACGCCTACATGATGTTCAGTGGAACCGTTGCCAATACAGCTTACAACACCACGATACAAAGTGTGGAATTTTTAGATAGCAATGAAAAAGTCATGGATGCCCTGTACTTTGGATTCAACAACAGCTACACCACCAATACCAGAAATAGAACCGATTTAAGAAAAGCGGCCATTATTCGTGTTCACTATAGAAATTTGAAAACAAAGAAGGTGCGAATTGATGAAACCTGTGGATTGGGATTTTGAGAAATTCAATACTATAAGGGCCTAGCGACGATAATCCCCGTATTGCTTTTTATCTTTTTCAGGTAATCTACTAAAGGTTCTTCCGTTATTTTCACTTCGCCAGATATGGATGCATGTAATAAATGGATACGTCCATCAGGTTGCCGAATGGCTATTCCAGTATGGGTGACATCCAATCCTTTGATAGCGGTTGCTAACGCAATAATATCCCCATTTTGAAGTTTATCCTCTACGGCTTCAATGTCCTTTTGAGGCAAAATGCACAAGGGTTCCTTGGCCAATTCCGCCTCCACCCCGAGCATCGTATTGAAATTGGCATCATCAGCCAAAAAAGGATACAAATCACGATGTGTACCCATAAAATTGATAGATTTTTCCACCTCTATACCCCCTAAATCAGAAGTGATTTCCTTTACAATACCCTTCTCGTTATTGTTCCGAATCCATTCCGTAAAATAATGTAAACGTGAGGAATACCCATTTAAAAAACCATAACGATACCGAATGGTTTTTAAAGTGTTGGCAAAAGATTCAAAATCATCATCACCTTTCTTTTGTAAAACTGAAAAAGCAAGTACATTTTCAACAAATGTGGTACAATCCAACCCCCTAAGATTGACCACGAGCGTTTCCTCTTCGCCAATTTCGAGTGTCTTTTCCAAATAAGGGGTGCCAAGGAACGTTTTTCCAATGGATACCATGGTATGTTCCATAGAACCCAATTCCAATTGTTTTAATTCGGTAATCTTGGATTTAAATAAAAGACGGTCTTCGGGAGAACAGGTAATTTGGGAAACCAACCGAACGGCAAATAAAAAAATAACGAGTAAAAGGCCCTTCTTGATCATGGTATCAAAGTTATCTATTTCGGTTTAAAAGGACTTGAAACACTTAATCTGGCTTCATCCAGTGGCGTTTCTTCTCAGTTCGTAACAAATTCGTATTTCTACATACATATAAATTAAGCGCTTCAACAATAGTGCTTTTACACCTCGGTTTTTTTATCGAAATTCGAGAATCAAATGTGTTTTCATTTCCCGCTCTTGCGGGAATTTATTTCTAACCTTAAAATACAGTACCATAATGGCCGACGATTTTGATTTATTGGAGACTGAATCCAGCTCAGCACAGGAAAAAGTAGATGTCAATTGGGGTAAAGCCGTGGATCAAATGAAATCCAAGCTTGCTCAGGAAGACGATCCCGAAGTGCGCCAGAAAATATTGAATGCTACTCTGGACGATGTGGTGGGCATGGCCGAGAAAGATAGAAAGTCGTTGTTGGAAGCGATAAAGGATTTGACCGATTATCAAGATGAGGTTGGAATTATTTTCGAAAAATTCTCAACGTTGAATGCTGCGGAGCAAAAGGTAATCGACGATTCCCAAAAAGCGTTGGAACGTGCCAAAGCAGCTCTTGTGGAAGCTGAAAATATAAAGGATAATTGGTGGAATAACCTTTGGGGAAGAAAATCAAAAATCAAAAAGCGCCAAGCAGAATTGGAAGCAACCCAGAAAACACGGGATGGGGCCGATTTAATAGCAAAACAAATGTTTCAAGAGCGTATCGAATCCGCCGATGTACAAACCTTGCTGAACGAGCTTTCCTATAAAAGTCAGGCTGCTGTTGGGCGTTTGAAGAGCCGTGAGAGCGAGATTAAGGAAGTGGAGGATAAACTTCAAGTAGCCATTGTAGAGGCCAGTAAGAACCATACAAAGGCGCTTGAAAAGAAAAAGGAGACAGAGGAAAAACTGGAGGAACAATATGCCTTATTGAAACAAGCAAGGCAGTCTTTGGAGGAGATAGCGGACAAACAGTCTTCTGAGTATTCCGAAGCCATAGGAAAAGTAACGGTCATTGAGCAAAAAGTAGAGGAACTGGAAGGTCTGAAAAATGCCTATACCACCTTAGCAGCAAGCAAGGATAGCTTTGTGCATAAGCACAATTTGACCATTAAGGTGTTGACTTCCCTACGGAGTAACCTGCAAACGCATCGCGCTAAATTGAAGAGTGACACGGATGAGCGCTTGAAGTATTATGACGGTTATGTGGTGGCCTTAAAGGCGCGGACCGATCAGGAATTCGCTGCTATTTTGGAACATTTGGGCGTTAAGACAGATGAGCATATTGGTCAAACCTTAGCAGCGATGCATTCGGCTAGTGCCAAAGCCCGTCAAGAAATGATGGACAACATTCCTGTTCATGAAAAAGTGATGCAAGGGGTCTACTCAAGCTATGCCGAGGCGCTGCAGGAAATACGTGAAAAAGATGCCGGCATCCAGAAGGATTTTGCAAATCGATATGGCATCGATATGAAGGAAATCTTTGAGGAGTATTATGCTTCCGATGGTGATGCTCCAGTTGATGAAGGAGATAATGATGCTCCCCCATCGACTCCAAAGTCCGAAGATGACCTTTTAAGCTAGTGGCTTATCCAACTATTATCATTGGAAGGGAGTAGGATAGTTGCACAAAAGTTTTTTGTAAGTTTTAATTATGTAATGCCCAGAAAAAGCGCTCCCCATTCGCGGAGTTGGAAGGGAACCCTTTGATATGACCATAAACCAAATTGTTACACCCTTGGATAGTGCCGTCCTTGAGACGAAAGCGCAATACAAGGTCTATTTTAAGATTGTGGCACATGCCTTGAAGGAATTGGTGGCCAGTATAGAAAAGGAAGATATCTGTACGGATGCTGAGGCCACCTTCGTAAAACAGTACGGCAATCTATTGATCTATTCCTTGGAAGCGTTTCGAATCAAATACCTGTTTGATGACGATGAAAGAATGCGTATCGATCTTACTGAATCTGGATTTCCAAGTTATCTGGAGTTTCGCTATTTGTACAATGATTTGGAGTTAAGGAATGAGCACGTAAGTAAGCTTCCCAAGGTTGAAGAGGTCAAGGCCGAGTTTCTTGAGACGCTCATGAAATACAAACAACCGATAGCTGACGATAAGTTGCACAAAGCAGCCTCATTGATTTATTACACATCGGTAGAAAAGCAATTCATCTATAAGCGTTTTGTACAAGGAAAAATCCTTCCGGTCATAGGGTTAGGGACTGAATATATGGTAAGCTGGTCTTTTTACGATGTGACCTACAATCGTCCTTTTATCTGCTTCATGTATTTCAATCTGTATAAAGAAAGGATTGAAAACGTAAAAGAGGACCTCTATTCGGTTTTGGAGCAAACGGCAGATCGAGATATGGACATTGATATGCTAGCCTATGCCATTGATAAAAAGCTGCCACAGGTACATCCCAAAAGAATTAAAAAGTTGGACTTGGGTCCACTCCACAACGTTTTTGCCAAGGACGAACTGGAAATTACCCATGTTGTTTTAAAAGCTATTGTGGAAAAGACCTTTGACCTTTCGGCCTATGCCATTTCATTAGGTGTTGATGAGGCGGTTTCGAAATCGGAATTTAAAGAAGGAAGTCTCTTCAACAAGCAGATCATACAGGTTTGGGAAAAACCAAAACGAAAGAGATACCTGTTTTCCCCGCACCGGGTGATACAATCCCTTTATGATGAAATTCCGGAGACCATAAACGCATTAACAGGAAATCCGATTGAGATTTCCAGCCTAAAAATCGATTAATCAGCATGGAGCACAACAGCACATTTCCCATAAAAAATTCCGAACTGGATA
Source organism: Bacteroidota bacterium (assembly GCA_039815575.1). Classification (GTDB taxonomy): domain Bacteria; phylum Bacteroidota; class Bacteroidia; order Flavobacteriales; family Flavobacteriaceae; genus Croceivirga. Next base: position 7,013 of record JBCBZA010000044.1, read on the forward strand.
CGCTTCGCGATGAAGCCACTTCCTATTTACGGGGGATACAGTGGGAACAAGGAGGAAAGGCCAGAAGCCGGAACAAGGAAAAGAAGGATGATTCGATTTTATTGTACCTCTCCAAGGCGACCGGCAATGCTGCAAACGAAGTGATTTCAGTCTCAAAAACCATCTTAGCCCTGAAAAAAAAGCTGTTGCCCAATTCCGTTGCCATTCCCATACACCTCAACCGGGCCCTTTACGCCTTGCAAGAAGGATTGACTATGGGCATTTGGTTGAAGGATAGTTATTCGGATGCCTCTGGCCTATCGACACTGATTGAACGAAAATCGACCTTAGACGTTTCCCAACGTCGCGAGTACGATTCCAAACAACAAACGGCTACCGCTTTTATGCTCCACGGAATTGCATATCGCGTTCTCTTCGATTTAAAACCAGTGGCTTCGGACGATTTGGGTGTAATGAGGAACAAGTTTGCTGGTATTCCTGAGCTTTCCGTGCTTTCCCCGCTCAAGGGCATATCCTGTATGTTGTTCTATTTTGATAAATATTTGAACCATCCTGAGATCATCACTTCCGACGCGGAGGTGACCAATTTTTTCGTAGTTTTTTTCGAAGCATTACTTTCCGAAATACAACAACGTCTGGCCACTTTTGAGTATACGGAGACGATAACGGATCGTACCTACAAGCTTGAAAAAAGTGAATTTGCAATTTCAGGTTGGGACAATGCTTTTGAGGGCACAGCGGTCAGCGTTGAATTCAACAAGGTTCGGTTTGAAGAAATTGTAGGAAACCGTGACGCGAAGCACTTTGCCCGAAGGTTGACCGAACGAATGATGAGCTATGATTTCGAAGCCAAAAAGAATCCCTTTCAGGAATTAGGTGGATTTATGCCCGTTTTTATGGGATATGGAATCCCAGGAACCGGAAAGAGTATGCTTATCGCAGCCATTGCCACAAAACTGAAGGAACAATGCGATGCTTTGGAGATCCCTTTTCTATTCCATCCCATGCCGGATACCTTAATATCTACTTTTCAAGGAGGTTCAGCCGAAAAAATGGTACAATGGATGAAGCCGTTGCAAGACCCTAACAAATTGATTTTTGCCCCAATTGATGATGCGGAGAATAATTTACAGGAACGCACAGCACAAGGGGTTTCCGCGGGTGTAAAAGAGGTTATTGGTGTCTTCTTGAGATACACAGAAGGCGCCTATGCCATTAACTATGGCAATAGTTCCATCGGCTTGTTCACCAACTTGCCCGAAATGTTGGATAAGGCTGTAATTTCAAGGGTACAGGGTCGGTTTAAAATAGATGGTGCTCGTAGCATTCCGGATTTTATCGATCAAGATTATATCTGGTGGCGAAAGTTTGAAAAAACGATGCCGGACTTTGTCAATATGAAAAACCCAACGGATTATACGTTCTTGAGCGAACAAGGACTGGCAAAAAATTTGAGTGAAGTTTTAAATCAGTCAGAAAAACCTACCGAAACCAAGGTACTGGAGATTTATGAAAAAGTGGAAGCCGAGTATACGGCCAATGAGCATCTTTTCTTTGCGGAACTATACCAACGCATTCAAAAGTCGTTTCCATTTTTCTCTTCCCGTGATATTCGAAACATTCAAAGTGCGATATCCTTGCGTCTTACCGATTTTGATCTACCCGAGGATTGGTTCAATGACCCTGAGTTGTATTTCAAAAAAGATTACGAAACCAAGTTTGCGATGCTCAAGGAATTGATGAAGGCCAATATGAAGGGACTCGATTTTTCAGATATTAGAAGGCAGGAAACGGTCCGCTATCTGGACAATGTTGCTACCATTGCCGATACCGATTTCAAACGCAAGGTAGATGCGCGCGTTCATGACCTTAATGTAAGCCTGGAGGCCAATAAAACATTCGATAACGGTAATTCATGAAAAAGCTAAGGGCAGCGGGATTATTTGGGGGTGCTTTGGTCACCCTTTCCGGGTCGTTGGCAAAACGTTATAATGCGTGTTTGGCGATGCTGGGGGTTACCCCTACTAAGCTGAAAACCTTTTCCATTGATGGTATGGGGTGGAGTCCCGAGGTTGCTGTGGAGAAAAAAGAAAACTATTATTTAAACACCGGGGAGGCCAATGTAAATGCCATAATTATTTCCCCTGACCAGCAGGGCAAACCGGCACATATGCCCTCCCATAGTTTTGATCGTGATGTTATGGAAGCAGTTTTCACTGCGTATGGCAAGGAGATTCGTGATATTACAAAGGACTCCGCCTTGGTTTTGCACCTGGATCAAAAAATCGATGCCTTTTTTGAACCGTTCGATCTGTTGCGGTACGATAAAATAGAGATCACCTTTGCCCTATTGAACGATTTGGACAAGAAGCAGATGGAACAACAGGCCTATATTAACCTGTTCCATCGTGATAACAATTTCATTGACCGGGAAGTACATCAACAATTGCTTAAATCGGTCAAGGAATACGGAGATCTGAGAGGACGCACATTGCAATTAAATCCGTTTACGCTGGATCTTCGTTCCTTTTACACGAGGGCTTTTGGAGGTGTTTTTGTTTTAAAAGATCTCAAGGAGGAGATCTTAATCTTTGAGGACAAAAAAATATTCCAAAATGCAATAGATGATACAGCACATGATGTCCTTTTATTCCATAAGGACCATAATGAATTGCTCGAAGCCTTAGTGAAGAATGGGGTACTTCAGAAAGACTTTAAAGATGCCATGCGTACCCCAAGATACGATCGCATCAAGAAGCATGTCTTTGTTGAGGAAATTGAAAAAACAGATCATCCGTTAAGTGAGATTCTTGGCAGCCATTTTTTGTTCAAAAAATACATGAATACCCTTCCCCAGGAAATTCAAAAAAGAATTTCGGGCGTGGAACGCTATTTTCAACGGTTGATCGTGGACAAAAATCTCAAGTTGCAGGATTATGTGGATGAGCATTTTGTGAAGATTTTACATGAACCCCATCCATCTTTGGAGGAAGAAGAGGAAGAATTGGTTTGGAAACTGCTTTCGAAAATAGTACCTAAAGATCCAGTACACCTATATTGGTACGATAAGGAGCAGTTTTACAGCATGTATAGCAGTTGGAAACCAGATTATCAGGAATGGGTCATTGAAGAAATACTCGAGAACAACAAAAAACAAGGCACATGACACTAGAAATCATTGTATTTATTGGGGCAATCCTTTTAGGAATCGTCTGGTACTGGAGGGAATCCAAAAACAACGGCATATATCGTGTTGCGAATAAGATTACCCATGCAAAAGACCTGCAGATGAAACCGGAAAACAAAAAAGGGTTTGTACACCAACAACATTTTTTAATGCGTTTGGTATGGATTACCTTACTGTTTGCCATTGGTGCGGGTATCGTCACTTTTGTGACCCCCATCAATGTCTTTTTTATCCAATACTTTACGTCTGCCATTGTAGGAACGTTGATAGGTACCTATATCGCATCGGCCTTTGTTTTCGCCAAAGACACTACAAGTAAGGAAAATTTGGAAAAGGCATTTGACAAGGGAAAGGAATTTGTGGAGGATTTTATTGATGGGGAAGAAGCAGCCACGGAAACTAAAATGGAGCATAGCAGCGAACCTGAACCAGTCCCCAAAGCGAAGAAATCGGCCCGTGATCGGTTTAAGGATAAGGGAATGATAAAATAAAGAAGGTTGCGTACAGTTGGCCAAATATAAAGGGAACTTGTTTTTCCAACTTGGAACATAGAAACTAAAAGGAAGCAATGATAAAATCGTATTGGCAAAAAGGGAAAAAACAAAAACGTATTGTCATTTTAAGTGGAATAGTGCTCATCTTACTATTGTTCTTTCTCCGCGACGATTACCAGCCAGCACTTTTATTTCTAAGGAAATATATCTTTATTATCCTTCTTTGCATTGGTTTTTTATGGCTTACGCTAAATAGGTTCCGCAATGCAGCTAGTGCTGGTAGGCGCGTCTTGATTTTGGTGGGAATCGCTGCGTTCTTTATCACCCTTTGGTTTTTTGGGTTCCAATTGAACTTATATGGCTATATGCAAACCTACAACGTATTCAATCATTTGAATCTGGAGGAATTGGATGAGCTTCCGTTAACCCAGAACGAGAGGATCCAGCCGTTTAACAATATTGTGACCATGGCCTATGAATCTGTGGGCGAAACGCAGGAAGTCTCTTTGCCGCAATTGGTGCGGGTGGATGGTACAAATCAATGGACCATGGCCGTACAACCTGCCAAGGAATATACGTGGCAGCGTATCAATGATAATACCGAGGAGATTTTTTTGGTGGAAAGTACCTCACCGTTCCCAAGATTCTCAAATGAGAATAGGGTCCCAGTGACCTTTTCCATTGGGGAGTCCCTCGCTTTTAGTCGAAATACCTACAATGCCGTGGTGCAACGTTTCAATATTTTTCAATTGTTCACCATGGAACCCAGTGATGTCTTCTATATGAAAAATGATGAGGACAAATGGGTGCAGGTGGTGAACCTGATCAAGTGGAAGGGCTTTTTCTTTCCCTATCCCACTTATGGCGGCGTAATGATCATTGAATCGGGAGAACACGATTTCAAGGATTATTTGGAACGGATTACCATTGGAAAAGGGACCTATATTCCTCCCGATCAAATAAAATCGTATCCATTTTTAAAGGGGCAGAACACCCTTGCTGAGCGTATTTCCCAATTGCAGGCACAATCCTTGCAATTTCTGGGAGGATTCACCGATCCCTTGCCATGGAATATGAAGACAGCGGTAAAAATTCCTGACTTGCCTGAAGATCAGAATCAGCAACCTTATGTCACCGATTTTAATTTTGAAGGTATGCCAACCGATGCCGTTGACGGACTTTACCATTGGTTTGGTTTGGAGCCCATCGGCGACGAGCGCACTAGCTTGGCCTTCAGCGTAATGATTCCTGCGGATGGCACCCAAAAATTGTACTACTACAATCACGCTGCAAAAAAGGAAGGTTATGCTGGGGTATCGGCCATGCCCTTAAAGGTAATTGAGTCACGTAAGGAATATGATTGGTCTGCCAATAAACCTGTGGAATTCCGTCCTTTTATCAAAGATATCGCGGGCAAAAAACGCATGTTTGTTATTGGTACGGTTGCTGCCGTTCGAGATAGTAGCAAGCAGTTTGATGGTTCTGCTACCCCAGATTTGGCCTTGGTGGATGCCGAATATCGCGATGTCATTTGGATTGATGCCAAGCATCCCTCAAAATGGACGGTGACTATCTTAAATCAATTGGGGGAAACGTGGAAAGCTTCCGAAAATCTTTCTGATGACGTGCTGTATCCAGATAAAAACAATTTGGATTTGGAACCATTCCCAAATATGGATTCAATTCCGGCAATTAAAATCGATTCTATAGCAACAAAGGCAAATGAAGTGGTGTCGGATAGCGTTCCCTAAAAGCCCTTTTTAATCCTAGTATCAAACTTATTTATTTATGCATAGTAAAGTGGTTTGATCCAATATATCCCGATGCACAACAAATCGTATTTTTGCATTTCAAAAATCAGCTATGCCTAAAGGAGTATTATTGGTCAATCTGGGTTCTCCGGACAGTCCCACAAAAAAGGATGTAAAGCCGTATTTGGATGAATTTTTGATGGACGAAAGGGTTATTGATGCCCCTTATTTTCTTAGGAATTTATTGGTACGGGGAATCATATTGAACACCCGACCCAAAAAATCGGCAAAAGCCTATTCCAAGATTTGGTGGGATGAAGGATCTCCGCTAATCATCATTTCAAAACGCTTTCAGAAAAAAGTGCAACAGCATACCCAACTTCCAGTGGCTCTTGGTATGCGTTATGGAAGTGGGAGCATTAAGGAAGGATTACAGGAATTACATGAAAAAGGGGTAGACGAGGTGCTTTTAGTGCCTTTATACCCACATTATGCCATGTCATCCTATGAAACGGTCGTGGTCAAGGCCTTGGAGCAACAAACCATTTATTTCCCAAACATGCATATTACCACGATGCCTGCCTTTTATAAGAATAAGGAGTACATCAAAGTACTTTCCAAAAGTATCGCCGAGGGATTGGAAGGATTTGAATATGATCATATCCTTTTCTCCTATCATGGAATACCGGAGAGGCATATCCGTAAATCAGACCCTACTAGGTTCCACTGCAAGATTGATGGACAATGTTGTAAGGTAAATTCCGTGGCGCACCATACATGCTATCGCCACCAATGCTATGGCACCACAGATTTGGTAGTGGAGGAATTGGGCTTGGATTCCCGGCAAACGAGTACCTCCTTTCAATCCCGGCTGGCTGGTGATCCCTGGTTAAAGCCCTACACGGATTACGAGTTTGAACGCTTGGCGGAAGAGGGTAAAACACGTTTGGCCGTCATCACCCCTGCATTTGTTTCGGATTGCTTGGAAACCCTGGAGGAAATTGCCATGGAAGGCGAGGAGGAGTTCAAAGAAGCGGGCGGCGAGTCCTACAAACACATTCCCTGTCTTAACGACCGAGATGACTGGGTAAAACTAATGGCGGATTGGATCGCCGATTGGGAGCAAAAAACAATACTCCCCGTTTAATGGCCAAGGTTTCATCCGAACAGTTGGGGACCGAGCCTATTGGAAGCTTGCTCATTAAACAAGCGGTGCCGGCGTCCATCGGTATTCTAGTGATGTCCCTCAATATTTTGATCGACTCCATTTTCGTAGGTAACTGGATTGGTTCCATAGCCATTGCGGCCATTAATGTGGTGCTACCGGTATCCTTTTTTATTGGAGCTTTAGGGATGGCCATAGGTATTGGGGGATCCAGTATCATTTCAAGGGCGTTGGGAGCGGAAGACCGGGAAAAGGCCCAACACACCTTTGGCAACCAAATAGCCTTGACCCTTTTGGTAACGGTTTCGATGGTGCTTTTGGGGCTGTATTACGTGGATACACTTATTCCTGCTTTTGGGGGAAAGGGAGCCATTTTTGAGCCTGCCAAAATCTACTACACCATTGTCCTGTATGGCGTTCCTTTTTTGGCCCTTTGTATGATGGGCAATACCGTAATTAGAGCTGAAGGGAAACCCAAATTTGCTATGATTGCCATGATCATTCCATCTGTGGGAAACTTGTTGCTGGACTATATTTTCATTTATGTTTTTGATTGGGGAATGCATGGGGCCGCTTGGGCCACCACTGCGGGCTATTTGCTCTGTTTTTCCTATATCCTTTATTTCTTTTTGTCAAAAAGCTCGGAATTGAAAATAGCCCCAAAATATTTTAAACTAAATGGTATAATTCTTAGGGAAATAGGAGCTTTGGGAAGCGTAACCCTAGCAAGGCAGGCCGTAACCAGTGTTATTGTGCTGTTGATGAACAACATTCTATTTGCACTGGGGGGAGAGGCCCTTTTGGCGGTGTATGCCATTATTAGTCGCATGCTGATGTTTGCCCTTTTTCCTGTCTTTGGGGTTACCCAAGGTTTTTTGCCTATTGCAGGATTCAATTATGGTGCCTTTAAATACGATAGGGTCAAAACATCCATTTATACGGCCATTACCTATGCCGCTTTGGTAGCGACCTTGGTTTTTATGGTACTTATGATCTTTCCGGCGGAAATAACAGGCTTATTTCTAAGCAACCGTTCGGATTTGCCTGTTGAGGAACTGGTTATGAATGCCTTTGTCCTGGAACATTCCCCTTTGGCCATGCGTTTGGTCTTCGCTGCTACCCCCATTATTGCATTGCAACTGATAGGTGCTGCTTATTTTCAGGCCGTGGGTAAGGCCGTTCCTGCATTATTGCTTACCCTAACAAGACAAGGCTTCTTTTTTATACCACTCATTTTAATCTTACCATCTTTCTTAGGAGAATTGGGGGTATGGCTTTCTTTTCCCATAGCGGATGTATTGGCTACCCTAGTTACAGGGATGTATTTAAGGAAGGAGATCAAGGAGCATTTGAATGCTTAATCCTTTAGAAAAACATAAAGGCCAAAAAGCAATAGTAATGTTACTATTCCTGAGATAACATAAAGTTTTATTTCCTGTTGAACATGTTGCTTGTGTTGTAATCTTATTTTTTCCTTTACAACGGCCATTTCTTCAGGAGTTATCTCTTTAAACGCCAATGCTGTTTTGCCAGAGGTTTCCCTAATAAGATCTTTTAATTCTTTTATGTTCCTTTTCTTTAGTAAAGCCCTGTTATACTTCACAACTAACATGGGCTGACTTGCACTTCCCATAGCTTAACCCTTTTAACTATACGTTGGGGTTTCTTTGCATTTGTTACGATCTAAACAAGGTATTCAGCTATTTTAATGTAGTTCCAATGTATTGGGAATTGGTATGGCTACCCCATCAAACCAAAGGATACAAAAAAGAAGTATTGGCTTATTCTCCACTTAATTGCTTCTCAATTTCTTGGAGCGCCCTATCCAGTTGCGGATGATTTCCCTCAACACGGTCTTTAAAGTTCTTCCCGACAAAAATATCCGGCTTTACCCCTTCTTTTTCCAGATTTTTACCGTCTAAAGTATAGCATCCCCATGAGGGCAAACGATAGAATGAACCGTCAACAAGACTGCTCCCTGAAGTGAATACGATCCAACGATAGGTCTCGGTACCCATAAGGGTACCCAAGCCTAATTCCTTAAAGCCGGCTGAGGTCATCTCTGCATCACTTAACGATTGCTCATTGATGAGTACAATAATGGGCTTTACCGCTGGGCTAAAATTAGGTTGTGAGGTCAGTTTTCCTTCTCGATACTTCCATTGTAAATAAGGTTTTTGGGATAGGAACTGTAGCACTTCATCATGGACGTTACCCCCTGTATTGTAACGAAGGTCCAAGATTAGGGCCTCCCTTTTCATCGCTTCGGAGACCATTTCGCGCTTAAACCGTTCCAAGGATCCACCTCCCATATTTTTCATATGGATATAGGCTATTTTTTTATTCCCTTTTTCATCCACATGACGCTGATTGTTATCGATCCATTCATCATACAACAGCCCCCGTTGTTGGTTTGAGGAAATGGGATGAAGTTTTACGTTATGCTTGGAACCATTGCGGTCAAAGGTCAAGGTCAACTCCTTATCGATAGATGGTTGAACAAAGTAGCGCTCTCTATTTTTAGTGGCATCTATTTTTACCCCATTTACAGCTATGAGGCGATCTCCTTTTCTAAGATTTTTCCCTTTGACATCCATGGGACCGTCTTTAATGATGCCTTCTACCACGTAAGGATTGTCATTGGAGAATTGAATGCCTGTGGCCATGGTCTTGGTTTGGTAAAAGGTGTTTTCTTCCTGTCCTCGGGACCTAAATCCAAAGTGTGAGGTATTGAGTTCCCCGAGCATATCATTGAACAACAATCGCAACTGGGAACGCTTGCTAATGTTAGGTAGGTATTTTTCGTATTTTATTTTTAGTGCGGTCCAATCCTCGCCATGAAAGTTCTCATCGTAAAAATTTTCACCAAAACCTGCCCAGGCCTCATAGAACATCTGTTCGAATTCGTCAGATAGGTTCCTTCTAAAGGTGTGGTTCAATGGTATTTTTTCGGTTGAATTTTTTTCAATGTTCAAGGTATGAATATGTCCATTTACCAAAATGTAATCAGTACCGTCCGCTGAGGCAATTTGATAATTCCGAATTTTTTCATCCAACACTTTTTCCGTCTTGTTTTCTTCAAATGGGGTTATGGTCGTTTTCCATAGTTTAAAATCACCCTCGTCATGATTGCTCAGATACATGACATAACTTTTCTTTTCTTTTTGCAATACATGTAATCCAATCTGTAGTCCAAACGAAGGACTTATTTGTTCCGTGCGTTCCATCAAACCTTTTGGGGTTATCGTCAAAACACTTTTCTCTTTTTTTGCTTCAGATTTTTCTTTTTTCTTCTTTGAATCCCCTTCATCAGTTTCTTTTTGTTCTTCTTTGAAAAGCTTGTCAAACTCCTCCGTCACAAATGGATCATCATATTTATTTAGGGCCATTTGATAGATATGCCCTTCCCGCATGCCATAAGGATAGGACGGTTTGGTGAGATTGGAAGAATAGTACACGTATTTCCCATCAGGGGACCAGACCGCGTTGGTTTCATTGACCCCGGTATCCGTTAGGTTAGTGATTTTTTTATCAGAAAGGCGAATGGCGAAAACATCATGTTCAAAATTTCGATAGGCGTTATAAAGCACGTGACTTCCATCCGAAGAAAAGTAAGGTTGCGGCGCGTATAATGCCCAGAATTCATCTTTGACAAGAATGGCGCTCTTAAGGCTTGAAAGGTTTATTGTTCTAAGTTCGTCCCTTCCACTAATGTAAACTGCTTTGGTCCGGTCCTTGTCCAAGAAAAGGTTTTGATTGTTGCGGGCTTCATCCGTATGCTGTTTTTCAGCCCCTGAACCATCGGCAGCTACGCTGAAAATATTGGCATATCCCTTATTGGTTCTTGTGTATAGCAGGGTCTTGTTATCTTTTAACCATTCCACTTCCTTTACCCGTTCGGTTTTTTTGGTAGGGACCTGTTGGATAAACTTGCCTTTAACATCTGATACAAATAATTCCCCTCTTGAAACAAAAGCAAGTTTTTTATTATCTGGGGAGACCGAAAAATTGGTAATATTTCCATCACTTTTAAAATCTTTACGTTTTTCCAAAGGATTGTTATTCGCTAATGAAATGACTACTTTTTCAGCCTTTGCTGAGCCCACATCATAAAGAAAAATTTGATAGTCTTTGGTGAAGACCACTTTGGAACCGTTAGTGCTCACTTGTGGCCTTCCAATTGAGGAATTAAAGGAGGTCAATTGCCTTTTTGTATCCTTCTGGAAGGTGTACAGATTATATTCCCCATTAGCTTCGTCGGAAACGAAGTAAAGGGTCCCATTCTTATCAAAAGTCGGCCACATGTCCTTTCCAAGGTAATCGGTATATTCCCTGTATGCCTTGGTTTTTGGGTTGTAGGATTTTATATCCGGATTGTACGCCCCTTTATACCGTTTGCGATTGGAGAAAAACTTGCTTTCCCAGCTCTCATTAAAAAAGATTTCGTCGGTTTCGGGATGGGCGACGATATTATGGGAATTGTCAAAGTAACTGGAGAACAAGCGTTTGGGTGTGCCTCCGGAATAGGGGATTTGATATCCAGCAAAACGATTTTCACGATTTGAGGTAAAGTAAATCAATGTTGAATCCCAGGACCAGCTATCTACCTCGTCAACACCATCATGAAAGGTGAGTTGCGTTATGGCACCCCCTTCCAGGGCCATGAGGTAGATGTTAGTATTGCCATCGACTGTGCTGCTAAAGGCCAACCATTGCCCGTTGGGAGAAACCCTAGGTAAGGTCTCATTCCCTGACATCGCTGTTAAGCGTAGGGCATTACCCCCCTTTGCTGGTACGCTCCAAAGATCGCTGTCATAGCTAAAAATAAGGGTGTGGCCATCCGGGGTAAGGGTTGGATCCACAAGAAAATAAGGCTCTTGGGATTGAACAGCACCCACTAAAAAGAGAAGTGCCAAAGGACATAACAGTCTTTTGTACATAATGTCGTTTTTTGATTTCGATGAAGGTACTAAATTTATATATTGCCAATTTCAAGTACATTTATTTCTTTTACTCCCTATGAAGTATTGCTATTTATTGTTTTCCGGTCTGATTTTATTCATGAGCTGCGCTGAAAATTCCAAATCCATGAACAACCTTACCCTTTATGTAGGTACCTATACGGATGGTTCTAGCGAAGGTATCTATACCCTAAAGTTTAATCCAGGAACAGGAGCTTTGGATTCCCTTGAATTGAAGGCCCAATTGCCCAACCCTTCTTTTTTGGCACCTTCCAGTGATGGGAATTATCTCTATGCCGTTCAGGAAACGGCTGATTTTGATAGCTTGGGCGGAGGGGTTACCGCTTTTTCCATTAAGAATGGATTGTTTGAGGAAGTGAATAGTAAGGGCTCAGGGGGTGCACATCCTTGCCATGCAGCACTCTCAGAGCATGGACAATTGGCCGTTTCCAATTATACCGGGGGCAATGTAGGAGTTTTTGATATCCAGGACGATGGAAGCCTTGGCGACCGACAATTGCTTAATCATAATCCAAATGATACCACGGGTATTGCCCATGCACACAAAGCCCATTTTAATGAAGATGGCCTTTTTGTTGCAGATTTGGGGCTGGATGCCCTAAAGCGATACACAAAACAGTCCTATGGATGGGTATCTCCAGAGCAAGCCCAACTGGAACTACCAGAAGGAGCTGGGCCACGCCATTTTACATTTAATACTGATCGATCTTTTTTATATGTAATCAATGAGTTGAACGCTACGATCACTATTTTTAAGAAGGATGGGGAAGGAAACTATCACTCCATTCAGACCGAAAGTACGGTGGCAGCGGATTGGTCGGGTCAAAAGGCGTGTGCTGATATTCATTTATCCCCGGATGGGAAGTTTTTATATGGGTCCAATCGTGGCGAAAACACCATTGTGCTATTTGCGGTGGATGGAATTTCAGGGAAAATCACCTTAGTTGATCGGGAATCGGTGCAAGGGGACTGGCCCCGGAATTTTGTTATTACACCGGATGGCAATTACCTTCTTGTTGCCAATCAAAAAAGTAACAACATCACCACTTTCAAAAGGAATGTTGAGAATGGCTCCTTAACCTATACCGGTCAGTTTAAAATCGGCGCGCCAGTATGTTTGGTCTTTGATTAACCAAAAAAAAGTTCGTGCAAATACCTTCCAGGAGCTAAGGTAAATCCACCTGCAATACCTATGGCTCCTATATAAAGTAGTATCATCTTTCTTTGGTGTGCCCGAATATTGCCTTTTTTAATGGCGGTGTAGGCGGTAGGAACGGTCCAAATGGTCAGGAAACTGAACAAATGAATCCACCCAAAGTGGTTTAAAAACCGACCCCCGACATCTGCGGGCATAAATAAGGTGATGATGGCGGTGAACAACATAAGCACCATGTATACTTTTCCTAAAGTTTTATGAATTGGCGTACCCTTTTTACCCAAGAGCCCATAGGCACCCAAGAAAATACAGGGTACCACGGTGCAAAGGTGGATGTACATCAAAAGCCTATAATCCATATATACGTTTTACTTCACCTTGGCGGAAGTATCGGCTATCACCTTCCACTCGCCGTTGATTTTTTTGACTACGAGCATAAAAATACCATTGGTATCCCCAACACTACGTTTAAGGTAGTACTCCCCCATAACATAGTATGAACCCTCTGAAATGGGAGCAATCTCATTGAACTTAAAATCCAATGTGCCAAAATGATCCTTTGAGGGATAGCTCTTTTTATAGCGCTCCAAAGTGGCCTGCCACCCTTTGATGACCCCTCCGCTTCCATAAAAAGTTAGTGAATCGGATTTCCAATAGCCTTGCATAAAAGCATCAATATCGTAGTTGTTCCACGCCTTTTGTTGGGCCATGAGCATTTCTGTGATGCCCTTTTTATCAGCTTCGATTGTATTTTGGGCAAAGGCCAATGCCGAGGCCCAGAACAGGCATAATAGGAAGACCGCTTTTTTCATTGGAATAGGTTTTTCTAAAAGTAGCGATTATTTGCTTGAAGGAATCCCGGTCATTCTGAGTCGAGTGTAACTGGACGAAGAATCTAATAAAACAGTCACATTAGATTGAAATGCTTCGTGCCTCATCATGACATTTTATGAGCCTTACTTATTGAAATAGACAATAATTGCAATGGCCAAAACGCCAACTAACACCGCAAAGAATATCTTCCAAAAACTATAAGGTCGCGTACCGGAAATTTGCCCGTTTTCCCCATTGACAAAGAAATTGTATTCTTTACCATTATAGCGATAGGCACTGGTATAAACTGGTAACAAAATATGTTTAAAGGTCTCTTCCGATAATTTCATTTTCATTCTGGAGATACGTTGGGTATCCCCCCCAATGTCCTGGCGGCACCAGCGACGTGCAATTGCTTCAGCCTCCCCCTTGGCTGCCAAATGCCCTTGTTTTAAGGGAATGGTATACTTTTCAGTGACAAACCCCCGTAAAAAACTGGAATTGAAGGGTTGCAACAATTTCAAGTTCCATCGTGCTATTTTTGATGGAACCCGCCCCTTGCGTTGTTTTGATGCTTCTACAAGGGTATCGTCCACAAATCCGGAAACCTGACCAGAAGCAGGATACCAGCGTGTTTTTCGCACCTGTTGCTCCACCACTTTTCCTTTTGAATTTCGCACGCGCTTGGTTACGTAGTAATATTCCCCACGCTCCCCGGAGTACGCGGCCCGTAATTGGGCGTCAAACGTCCAGTAAGGGAGGTACAAACCTTGGGTAAATTGAGGATCTAGTGCTGCTTTTTTTAAGTTGTTGGGTGCAAACCAAAGGCTTTTGACCCAGCGTTGAAATATCTGGTGTGACTTCTGTTGGTCAATTTGAAAGGGAAGCACCGCCCCTGGTAAAATCCACTCTTCTTTGTATTGGTCCTCCAACACTAAGGGCATACTGCAATACACACAATGCAAGGATTCATAATTTTCCCCTATGTGCATGGTAGCACCACAGCCTTTACAGTGCAACATGGAAACCTCCTCACTGTGTTTTTGCCCTCCCATTTCATTGAGATAGGGATATAGCTCCAATTCTTCAAAACCGTTTTCGTTAATGGTTATGACTTCTTGATGGGCACAATAGCCACAAGAGATGTTTTTGGTACCGGGTTGGTACTTCATCTCTGCCCCACAGTTAACGCAAGGTTTTTTGAATAGGACTTTTCGGGTTTTTTGTTCCAAGAATTTCTTTTTTGTCATTTTGAACCGAACAAAATCAAGGTAAAGCATCTAAAATGGGACACTTCACTTCGTTCAGTACGACATATAGTTCAATTATGCTCCGGGCAATGGCGGGGGCGTATTGCCTCCTAAGAACGATTTCAATTCTTCCACATCTTGAAGCGCTGCCCAATTGGCCATACCCTGTTTCCAAACCAGGCTTTCCCGATTAATGGTCCTTCCTGCAAATAGTGCCCTTAGTTGTTCTATAGAAACGGGCCCTTGTTGGGTACCGTTCACCGCATAATAGTAAAGCACCTGAGTTGGCATGGGAGGTGGGACGGTAGCACCACTCCCCTTTGGAAAAACTGTTTGTTGTTGTCCGATGGACCCTCCCATCATGGAACCCATTTGTTGTGCCAGTACAAAGCCCATACCCATACCCATTCCAGCTCCTGCGGTGCCTCCTTCATTTTTGGCGGCAGCTTCCATAGCCTTAGCGGCTTTGAACTGGGCGAGTTTCTGCATGTCCAGTTTGTCCAATCGACTGTACTCGAAGATTTCCTTTTTGAGGTCTTCGGGCATGGATACATTTTCAATAAAGAACTTTTCCAGTGAAATACCTACCGATTCGAATTCCGGTGCCATAACTTCCCGACAGGTATCGGAGAGTTCCGTTGTATTGGCGGCATATAGCTCAATGGGTAGATTGGCCTCCCCTACGGTATCCGTAAAGCGGGTGGCAATGAGACTTTTTAAATGCTCATTGATTTCATAGTTGGTAAAATTGTTGTCCGTCCCAACAATGTCAATGATGAACTTGCCGGCATCCGAAATTCGGAAGGCATAGGTGCCAAACGCTCTAATTTCAACCAACCCAAATCGTTCATCGCTCAGGGTAACTGGATTTTTGGTCCCCCATTTTTCATCGGTGAACAAATGCGTATTTACAAAATACACTTCGGCCTTAAAAGGGGAATTAAAGCCGTATTTCCATCCTTTCAAAGTAGCCAAGATGGGCAGATTTTTTGTGGTTAGCTCATAGGTGCCGGGAGAAAAAACATCGGCCAATTGCCCTTCATTTACAAAGACTGCGGTCTGCCCTTCACGAACAATTAGTTTTGCGCCGTTCTTTATTTCGTTCTGATACCGCTCAAACCGATGGGCAATGGTATCATCCGTATAGTCCAACCACTCGACAATATCAATAAACTCATTACTGAGTTTTTCCTTTATTTTTCCAAAAATATCCATGTGTATAGTGTTTACGTATTAGGGTTCTAAAGCTAGTAAAAATGAGAATAGCCCGTAATCCATTAGTGTAAAATGAAGGGGTTTTGTTACATTGCTTCGCAATCCAATAATTTTTTGAACATGAAAAGCCACTTATCCTATGCCCTAAGTCTCGCCATTTTGGTTGTTGGATGTACCATTTCTATTGAAAAGGACAAAAAACATGATGCAACAGAAACAGAAAAGGGTGCCACTTTGGAGAAAATTGAGCTGACTTTAGAACAGGCGAACATCTTGGCCACCTTGCCTTTGGAATGTGTAGAGAAGGAATATCCCAATAAGCTGGGCCATGTTTTGGGCAGCACGGAGGATTTAGGGGAACCTAAGGCCTTGCACCCTGCTTTTTATGGTTGTTTTGATTGGCATTCAGCTGTCCATGGCCATTGGTCCATGGTAAAACTGTTAAAAATGTATCCGCAATTGCGTGAGGCGGATCGCATAAAAGGGATTTTAGCGGCCAATCTTTCCAAGGAGAACATCGAAAAAGAAGTAGCTTATTTTGATGGTAAGCACAATAAGAACTACGAACGCACTTACGGCTGGGGGTGGTTGTTGAAACTAGTTGAAGAAATCCATACTTGGGAGGAACCCCTGGCAAGGGAACTGGAGGAAAACCTAAAACCTTTATCGGAATTGATCGTCCAAAAATTGGAGGCGTATTTACCCAAATTGCAATATCCAGTGCGTGTGGGAACGCATACCAATACAGCCTTTGGTTTGGCCTTTGCTTGGGACTATGGCAAAACCGTAAACAATGAAAACCTCATGGAGGCCATTAGGGACAGGGCTTCTTTTTTCTATAAAAATGATGTTGGATGTCCCTTGACTTGGGAACCCAGTGGTGCTGATTTCCTGTCCCCCTGTTTTGAGGAAATTGATTTGATGCGAAGGATCCTTTCGGAAAACGATTTTATTACCTGGATGGATCAATTCCTTCCTAAGCTAAAAGACCCCAATTTTAAGGTGGATGTTGCCTTGGTGGGAGACCGTGAAGATGGACAATTGGTGCATTTGGATGGGCTTAACTTTAGCAGGGCTTGGGTACTTTTTGGCTTGGCCAATCAATATCCGGAGGCGTATGGACACCTACTGCCTCTAGCACAGGAACACGTGGCGTATTCCTTCCCAAATTTGATGGGAGATAGTTATGAAGGGGGGCATTGGTTGGGGTCCTTTGCCATTTACGCGCTGGGTGAACAATAAGAAAATAGCGCTGGTCAATTCTTAATTTTCCCCGCTGCTTTTAGGAATTCCATTACCTTATTCTTGGGCAATGCTTCAATGGTGTGTCCTTCTCTTCCTGTCATTGATTGTGCTGCGAAAAGGGAATTCAAGATGGCCTCTTCAGTGGCTTCTATCGTTGCCAAGAACAAAGGTGTCATGGCTTCATTTCGAAGGGTAGGTGTTGACTGTACTTTTTCGGAAGAGCGATAAGGGATTCTACATTCCTCTGCCGTGGAAACCGCAATCACATAGTCCCCACTACCATTGCTGGCAAGACCTCCGGTACGTGCCAAGCCTAGCATGGCCCGTTTGGCCAGGCGTTCCAAATTTCTGGAATCCAAAGGGGCGTCGGTCATGACCACCATCATACAGGAGCCATCGGGGGAGTACTTAAAGCTATTGGAATAGTGCCCCAGCTTTTTCCCAACATCAACTCCAGCAATCCGTAGCACACCTCCAAAATTACTCTGTACCAAGACCCCTACGATATAGCCCCCTGCTTTTTTGGGGAGCACCCGTGACGACGTTCCAATGCCACCTTTAAAACCAAAACAAACGGTACCCGTGCCAGCGCCCACATTCCCTTCGGTCACCGGACCACTTGTGGAATTGGCAATAGCCTGCAGTACATTATTTTCTGTGATGTTCCGACCACGGATGTCGTTCAAATAGCCATCATTGGTTTCCCCAACCACCACATTTACTGATCGGACGTTTTCATTGCCCCCTTGTTCCAAGGTATATCCGATAACGGCATTAACGGCCGTAGGTACACTTAAGGTATTGGTTAGTACAATAGGGGTTTCCAGATTCCCCAATTCCTTGACCTGGGTATACCCTGCCAACTTTCCGAAGCCATTGCCTATGTGAATCGCCGCGGGGACTTTCTGCTGAAAAAGATTTCCGGAATGTGGAACAATTGCGGTTACACCCGTTCTGATGGAACCCCCTTCAATTCGGGTAATATGACCCACTTGAACACCAGCCACATCGGTTATGGCATTTAGGGGACCGGGTTGCAACACCCCAATTTCTACCCCATATTCACGTAATCGTTCTTGGGAATGAACGAAAGAAGCAATAAAAAGAACTAGAAATACAATTTGTCTCATCTCATATGAATTGAATGACCAAAAAACCCAAATAGGTACCCAAGGCGTTGCCTAAGGTACCCACTAAAATAGCAGGTAGCATCAATTCCTTTCTTCCAAAGGTCTCGGCCAATGCCAGGGCAGTGGGGCCACCCCCAATATTCGCCTGACTGGCAATGGCAATCATGCTCCAGTCGCGATAGGTCAAACCCCCGAGTAGAATCATCAAAACCCCATGCACCAAAACCGCTATGGAGGTAAAAAGAAAAAGGGTACCTCCCAATTCTTTTAAAGCGATGACCGCATTGATCTCACAAAAGGCGCCGATAACGGCCAAAAAGAGGAAGACCATATACAATCCCAAG
>JBCBZA010000154.1:0-9175 GCA_039815575.1 Bacteroidota bacterium
ATGAGCTTGATAATCGCCTTATGCACCACGACCCAAGCGGCTGCTGCCAAGTATCCTCAAGGTCAACGTTTCCAAAAGCGGCATTGATGCCACCTGCTGCGAGCACGGTATGCACGTCTTCCTTGGGTCTTTTCCCGATGACAATGACTTCAACTCCTGCCATTTTCGCCTCAATAGCGGCCCTTAAGCCTGCACCGCCACTGCCAATGACCAATACGTTTGAAATGTTTGTACTGTGTTTGGGTTGTTCCATGGGTATATTTTTTCTAAAATAACCCCGGTACCTTTGGGCTGATACCGGGGACATGACGGTTGATTTTGATTAACTAAACTTAGGTTGGGTTCATAGCCTATTTCCTTTTCCTATTCCAAAAACTCATTGATATAACTTATTGATTTCATTAACGGTAATATCATGAATGGCCCTTTCATACTGATTTCGGTCAAAGCAAAATTTTAAATCGGGATATTGAAAGCATTGCTTTAAAAAGACCGAGCAGTTGATAAAATCCGTCCATTCCACCCTGTCCTCATAAATAGTGATATGACAGGCCACGGTATGTTCCCCAGGAATACCAGAATGCGCATATTCAAAGAGGGTAAATCTGTTGTCGGACTGTTGGTATTCCTTTACGGTCTCTTTTAAAAAATGTTTGTGCATGTGAAAGGCAATAAATGCTGAAATACCCTCATAGGCACCAACCATATTATAGTCTTTATATGCTTCAACTTGCTCAATCTCGTAGGAAACCAAAATATTACGCAAATCACAGCCATTGATAAAGATGGACGTGGTTCTGTAGTCCTCCATCAACGAATCGGCCAATTGAAATGAAATCAGGTCCATTTTTGGAACTTTTATGTAAAATTAGTTATTTAGACGCATTCTAAATAGTTAATTTTATAAAAAACTTTTATAGTGTGATCTCAACGGATTATTATCAGTTACATCGGAAATTAACCGAGGAACAGCGACTCATTCAGGAATCCACGGCGCAATGGGTGCAAAGTTTTATAAAACCAAAAATCGATCAGAGTTTTAAGGAAGGTGAAGTTTTGGAGGACGTAGTGGAAAGACTGGCAGAAATTGGGGCTTTTGGTCTTATCATCCCTGAGGAATATGGGGGCATGGGAGCAGATTATATTTCGTATGGCCTTATGATGCAAGAGCTGGAACGCGGGGATACCTCCATTCGGGTATTGAGTTCCATTCAAACCTCTTTGGTGATGTACGCCATCTATCGTTTTGGATCTAAAAAACAGAAAAGCTACTATCTTCCTAGGTTAGCATCTGGAGAGCTCTTGGGTGCTTTTGGATTAACGGAACCCAATTACGGTTCCAATGCTTCGGCTATGCACAGCCATTTTAAAATCAGCAATGGCACTATTGTTCTTAATGGCACTAAGCTCTGGATCGGTAATGCCGAAAAATGTGATGTGGCCATTGTTTGGGCAAAAGGTGAATCAGGAGCAATAAAAGGAATTTTGGTAGATGCTGCACAAACCACCAACTTCACCACTTCAACCATTCATGATAAGTGGTCCTTTAGAGCATCCAGTACTGGAGAATTGATTTTTTCCGATGCAGAATTGCCCGAGGACCTATTGCTACCAGGATGTGCCTCCATCAAAGATGCTTACGAATGTTTGAATATCGGTCGCTATGCGGTGGCCTGGGGCAGTATTGGTATTGCCCAGGAATGCTATGAAATTGCATTACAATATTCCCAGGAGCGCATCCAATTTGATAAACCTATTGGAAGTAACCAACTGGTTCAAAAAAAATTGGCCGAAATGATAACTGAGATTACAAAGGCGCAGTTATTGTGCTATGAATTGGGCAATCTTATGAATGAGGGTAAAGCTAATTACCAGCAAATATCCATGGCAAAACGCAACAATGTGTCCATGGCACAGCAGGTTGCCAAAGAGGCACGGCAAATATTAGGTGGTATGGGAATAACGGGCGATTACCCCATTATGAGACATATGATGAACATTGAAACGTTGATTACTTACCAAGGTACTCATGAGATGCACCTGCTAATTACGGGTCGGGATATTACGGGATTTAATGCGATTTAATAAAATAATGCCCGAAATTAGAAGTAAAACTAATTTGATGATTTCCAAGACGATAAAAATACTATGGTGGGAAGACTTGGAAATTTCCTTACCAGCAATTAGGGCATCGGCTCGCTCACTTAAAATAGGAGTCAACCAGACTGTTTGAATGGCCACAATCAAAATAAGCGTAGCGTAAAAGTAAACGACTTTTTTGGGAAATTTGCCCACAAAAAAATACACAAGAACAGCGCTAGAAAACGCTATTTCTATTTTATTCAGGGCGCCAAAAACAATTTTTCCGATTCCTAAACCTAAAGGTAAAGTGATATTAGGCGCTGTAAACTTTAAGGGCGCCTCTATAAAAGATATTCCAAATACCAATCCAAACCAGATAAATGTAATAGCTATAATTAAAATTCCCGTGCGGTTCGAAGATACCCCCATTGTAGATGCAAATTATTAGAAGGACAAAATTAAATAAGTCTTAGAACTTTTTGGGGAAAAGTGAATTGCGGTAAGACTGTATTTAGTTTTGGTATGAGGCCTTTAAAGTGGTAATATCTTCCAGTAACTTGGTGATATCCTCCTGATTGGTGCCATCATAAAATCCACGAATGCGTTTCTCCTTATCCACAAGGATAAAATTTTCGGTATGAATCATATCATAAGGTCCACCGTCCCCTGCTGTTTTAACCGCTAAGTAAGATTTTCGAGCCAGTTGATAAATCTGCTTCTTATCTCCAGTGACCAAATTCCATTTTGCATCCACCACCCCTTTTTCAAGGGCATATTTTTTAAGTTGTGCTACGGAATCTATCCGTGGTGTTACAGAATGGGAGAGCAGTAAAATATCATTATCTTCCAAAATGCTTCCCTGAATTTCGGCCATATTTTTGGTCATAATAGGGCAAATAGAAGGACAAGTTGTAAAAAAGAAATCGGCCACATAGATTTTGTCTCGATAATCCTCTTGGGTAATGCTATCCCCATTTTGGTTGACCAATTGAAAATTGGCAATGGTATGGTATTTCTTTACATCTAACAATGTGCTGTCCACCAATTCGGGATTCACCATATTTGGCTGAAAGATAGGTAGCCTTCTATTGGGTTTTAGAGCGTCATAAATAAGATAAATGATAATTATGGATAGGATGGAAAATACAATGGCAAAGAGGCGATATTTCGCAAAAAATTGACGCATAAACGCAAAATTAGGGGCTATTCCGTCGATTTCAAATACTTTTTACCCCTAAGCATGCCAAAACTTTCTTAAATGGGGTGCCCTTGTAAGCCATTGTTTTTTGTAAGCACCAGTAAAAATGTACTTTTGTCCGTTCTAAGTGAAAGAAGCCATAATGAATCCGATTGTTATACAGGTCATCCAGTTTTTTTTAAGTCTCTCCTTGCTTATTGTTTTGCACGAGTTGGGACATTTTATCCCAGCAAAATTGTTTAAGACTAGGGTAGAAAAGTTTTACTTGTTTTTTGATATCAAATTTTCCTTGTTCAAAAAGAAGATTGGGGAAACCGTTTATGGCATTGGATGGTTACCTCTAGGGGGCTATGTCAAGATTGCGGGAATGATTGATGAGAGTATGGATACCGAGCAAATGAAGGAGGAACCTAAACCCTGGGAATTCCGTAGTAAGCCAGCCTGGCAACGTTTGATCATTATGTTGGGGGGAGTTACCGTAAACTTTATTCTAGCGGTTATCATTTATATTGGTATGGCCTATAAATATGGTGACCAATATATCCGTATGGATAGCCTTAAAGATGGGGTTTGGGTCATTGAGGAAAAGATTGGAGACAAAGCAGGTATTAAGACAGGTGACAAAATTATTGCGGTAGACGGAAATAGATTGGAATCTTTTAGTTCGGTCTATCTAGAACTCATCAATGGAAATTCAATTACCCTAGAGCGCGATAGTCAGATTATAGAAAAGGAACTTCCGGTAGATTTTATTGCCACCTTATTGGAAGATGAGGATAAGGTGCGGTTTTTATACCCGAGAGTGCCTTTTGTTGTCGGTGATATTCCAAAGGGGTCTCAAAATATAAACTCAGATTTAAAGATTTCTGATCGAATCGTGAAAATAGGAAGTGATGAAATCTTCTATTACGATGAGGCAAAGAGGATTCTAAAGCAATATTCCGGCCAGAATATAGATGTAGAAGTGCTGAGAAAAGACGGTTTGAAAAAAATAATTCCTGTTAAGATAAGTGATTCAGCAACAATTGGAATTATGCCAGGGCTCCCAAAAAATATGTTAGATTTAGTAGAATCAGGTGTTGTTGAGAAAGAGACAATTTCTTATTCTTTTTTAAAATCCATTCCTGCGGGAATAAACAAAGGGGTTGAAACTCTAACCAATTATGCAAAGCAATTGAAAAAAATATTCAATCCTTCTACAGGTGCGTATAAAGGAGTGGGGGGGTTTGCAGCCATAGGGGGGATGTTTCCTCCAACCTGGGACTGGGTTGCGTTTTGGTCTACAACGGCGTTAATTTCTATTATCTTGGCCTTTATGAACATACTTCCCATACCGGCATTGGATGGTGGCCATGTGATGTTCTTGCTTTACGAAATGGTGTCTGGAAGAAAACCCAGCGACAAGTTTTTGGAGTATGCCCAAATGGTAGGATTCTTCCTGTTGATTGCCTTGCTTTTGTTTGCCAATGGTAACGACCTATATAAAGCGGTTTTTAAATAGAGAAAATCAAATTTTTTGTTTGTAGTCTATTATGGAATCGGCTATATTTGCACCCGCCTTCGCAAAAGGCTACTGTCGGAAAGGCCGGCTTAAAGTAATATTCCTCCATAGCTCAGTTGGTTAGAGCACCTGACTGTTAATCAGGGTGTCGCTGGTTCGAGTCCAGCTGGAGGAGCAAAGGAAACCATCCATCTCTAGGATGGTTTTTTGTTTTGTGGTATGTTCTATCTCTACATTCTTTATTCGGATACTTATAATAGGTATTATGTCGGGAGCAGCCGAGACCCATGGGAGCGACTGGTTCAGCACAATGTTTCTCCAAAACTTACATTTACGTTAAAATTTCGTCCATGGCAACTGGCAGCCGTTTTTGAAGCAGGAACGAAACGTTCAGACGCCTTGAAATCGGAGCGCTTTATCAAAAAACAAAAAAGTAGAAAATTAATTGAAAAATTAGTTGATGAACAATTTAGCCCAACGGGAATGTTGGCTCAGTTGGTTAGAGTCCCGCACTTGCGGGATTAATCAGGGTGTCGCTGGTTCGAGCCCAGCTGGAGGAGCACCACAAAACCCCATCAGCCCTTAGGCTGATGGGGTTTTTCATTTTGAAGTTTTGCTCGAACGCAACGACGCGCAAGCGCACCATCTGGCCCCTCCGCCCGAATGTCCACCGGACATTCGGGCCAGCTCCGGTCCGGTTCGAGCCCAGCTGGAGGAGCAAAGGGAACCGTTTCGGAAGAAACGGTTTTTTTGTTTCGGTATAGGCTAGAGGCTTGCGTTTGGCTCAGTATTAAGGACCCCAATTTAAACTAAAAAAATCAATGGGGTCATGCATAAAATTGTATGACCTTTTTTGGATTTAAAATATTTTCAACACTTATTTTGTTATTGCCCCTTGGCAGGTTTTCTTAATCTACTAGGCCTAAAACCATATCTTTTAAGAAAGGCATTTGAAAAATTGCCCACACTTGAATACCCTGTCTCATAGGCAATGGAGGTGATTTTTTTATTGGTATCTTGAATGTCATGGTATGCTCTTTTGAGTTTTGATTCAATATAATAGTCAATAACACTTTGCCCTATATATTCCTTAAATTTTGTTTTTAAGGTATATTGATTTAATCCTGAAATCCGTGCAATTCTTTCAATAGACAGCTTCTTATCTATATTGTTATCAATAAAGGTTTTGGCTTTTTGAATTTCTTCCTCAAAATTTTCATTGCTAGCGATGGATTGTTGATTTCTTTTCCTTAATTCAGGTATTGAGTAAAAAATCAGTTCAACAATCTTATTTTCTACAAAAGCCTCTTCCATAGGACCTTCAAAGGGATTATTGATAATTGTTGATATTATTTCCCTAGTTTTTAAATCAAGACTTGAGAAGGTCTTGTCCAGATGAAACATCTTCTGATTCAAAATAGCCTCTTTTATTGAAGATAATTCCCCAAAATCCTTTAGGAATGAATTGCTAAAGAATTCAGGGTCGGCCCGAAAGCCAAAACTCTGATAACGACTGTTGCGGGGAAATTGAATAAGGCAGCTCCCTTTCTTCTGATATAGGATGGTAAACGTATTGGGCTCAATACAAATATCCCTATTTTCTTTAACTAATACGGTATTTGTTCTGCCTGATAACTGGAAATGAAACTGCAGCCAATTATCGGCACCGTCAACTCTTAATTCTATCTCTTTTTTGGTAGTGACTTTTGAAAAATAGGCCACATAGTTTTCAAGGGTTATTTCGGTCTTCTCCCCTTCAAATCCATCACCGGAGATTAGTATTTTGTTTCTTTTTGAATTTGTGTCGGCCATCTCACGTAAAAAAGCTATTCCAAATGTAATAACAAGTATTACTTATCTAATATCAAAGATGTAAAGTGCACCAATACCTTAGGTAAAAAATAAAATATGTGCTCCGTTAAAAACACCTTCCTGTTGGTATTTTCCTTACAATTTTACACATTATTTAGCCAAGGGGAAATCGTTATTAAAAAAGCAATAAACGGTATTGCAGTAGATGCTGAAATGAAGGAGTCTGATTGGGAAGTAGCTGAAATGGCTGCCCAGTTCAGCCAATATTTTCCAAGTGATTCAATTTTGGCCAAAGCCCAAACCGAGGTGAGATTGACCTATGATGATGATAACCTATATGTATTTGCCAAAATGTACAATTTGGGAGAACGGTCCTATGTCACGCCATCACTGCGAAGGGATTTTAGGGGCGAGGCCAATGATGTTTTTAGCATTGTCCTTGACACCTATGCAGATAGGAACAATGCCTTTCTTTTTGGGGTAAATCCCTTTGGCGTTCAACGCGAAGGATTAATTGCTAATGGCGGAAGTTTAGCTAGTCCAAGTACATTCTCAACAGGTTGGGACAACATATGGTATTCCGAAGCTAAAATCTATGATTCGTACTGGGCGGTAGAAATGGCCATCCCTTTCAAAACCTTGAGGTATAAGAAAGGCTCTTCCCATTGGAACATTAATTTTTATCGTTTTGACAGTGCATATGCAGAACAGTCTTCATGGACTAAAATCCCTCAAAACCAGTTCATAATTAATTTGGCATTCACCCAGAAACTCCTTTGGGATAGCCCATTAAATGAAACAAAACCAAACATTTCAATTATCCCCTATGGGGTTTTTAGAAATTCAAGGGACTTTGAGGCAGATGTACCAGCAAGTAATATTGCCGACTTTGGGATGGACTCGAAAATTGGATTAGGACCCGCTATGACCCTTGATTTAACAGTGAACCCGGACTTTTCACAGGTGGAGGTAGATCAACAGGTGACCAATTTGGATAGGTTTGAAATCTTTTTTCCCGAAAGAAGACAGTTTTTCTTGGAAAACGCAGACCTGTTTGCCAATTTTGGATTGGACGGTACAAGACCTTTCTTTTCTAGAAGGATAGGCGTTGTTAGGGATCCTTCAACGGGTCAAAATCTTCAATCCCGTATATATGGCGGATTAAGATTAAATGGGAAATTAAACAATACCTTAAGAGTGGGTGTTTTGGGGGCACAATTGGAGGAAAACAAAGAACTTCTTATTCCTTCCACCAATTACTTTGTTACCGCACTGCAACAAAGATTTCTTTCCCGGTCCTACTTAAGTGCCTTTTTTATAAACAAACAAGCTTTTACTGACGAGATAGGGGGTGAATTTACCCTTTCTCCCGAACGATTTAATAGGACCATAGGACTTGACCTTAATATGGCCACAGATAACAATACTTGGAATACAAAAATCTTTTATCACAATACGTTGGATGAACAAAACAGTTCTTCCAGTTATGCTGTTGGTGGCTTTGCAAACTATAACATCTACAGATGGGAAGGAGGGGTAACAGCACAAAGTATCGGTGAAAATTTCAACCCAGAGGTCGGGTTTGTTCGAAGAACCAATATATTTCAATTGACACCCTTTTTCTGGTTGAACTTTTACCCGAAGCATGGTACTATCCAGCGACATGGACCAGGTGTGTCCGGTAATTGGGTTGCGGACAATAGGAGCTTTGCAGATTTAGACTGGGATTTTGGACTCAACTATAGAATTAATTTCAGGAATACCGCTATATTGAATTTTTCTGCTAAAAGGCAATTCACTTTTCTTTTGAACCCCTTTGACCCAAGTGGATTAAATTCCATTTTCCTAGAACCGGCATCCACACATATTTATTCATTTTGGACGGCGAGATATCTCTCAGACGCTAGAAAGGAATTTTCGTTTGATGTTTCAACACAGATAGGCGAATTTTATAATGGCCGTCTCTACAATATTGGTGGTACACTTACTTATCGATACCAACCTTTGGGTTTTGCTTCATTAAATTTTGCCTACAACAGAATTCGCCTTCCAGAAGGATTTAATGATTCCGATCTTTTGTTATTAGGGACCAGGTTTGATTTTACGTTCACAAAAAAGATCTTTTGGACAACCTTTGTACAATTCAATAGCCAAATTGAAAACCTGAATATTAATTCGAGAATTCAATGGAGGTTTAAGCCAGTTTCAGATGTTTTTTTGGTCTACACGGATAATTACTTTGCAGAAAGTCAAACGGAGAATGGTGGACTGTTACTTCCATCGATCAGATACCCAAAGCAACGAGCGATTGTTCTTAAGGTTAGTTATTGGCTTAATCTTTAATAGGTATGGGAACTACCTTTCAAAAGAGGAATCAAAAATAAAAATCCAATACTTTTCTGCGTAGTGAAGGCTTTTTTATTGCGTCTTGTCACTATCCCGTTTTGTCCTTTTTTGGTTTAAAATTATTTAAATAGCTGTTTTTCAGTTTATTATTTAAATTCCTGATTTGTTTCATCTCGTAAGCTCTCTTAAAATTTCCATAAAATAGTACCTTTTTATACATAGTACTGTAACAAAAT
>JBCBZA010000249.1:0-3498 GCA_039815575.1 Bacteroidota bacterium
AAATTACATAGGGTTTCTCGTTCGTAAAATTGAGTTCTTGGGGTTGAAGATAAAAGCCTTCCACCACAATTTCATTTCCTTCTTCATCTGTTCCAAAGGGAATGGTCTCGCGGGTTCCATCTGAAGCTGTAGCTGGATACAAGAAAACTGCATCTTTTACCAGGGTAACCAAGTCCACATGTTGTTGGGATGTTCCCTCACCAAAGAGGATACGGTCTGTGTTTAAAAATTCATTTTCTCCCGTAGGAGCCACATCAAAAGTGGTTTCCACAAAGACAAAAAGACTGTCCCTCGCCAAAAGTGGCACGCTGGTAAATTCTTTGCCAGCAACGCCATCTACATTAAGACGATAACTGCTGTTGGGTCCGTTCTCAAGCCCTACAAACGGAATGGAAATATCTCGATTGAGTCCATTATACACCTTTAAGGTGTAGGTGCTGCTCCCAATATTGGTAAAGACAGTATCTAAAAAAACGGTATCCTTGGAGAAGGTGAGATTGCCCGTGTTGGGTTCGAAATTAAAATCCTCTCGACACGAACTCCAAATCCCTGCTGAAACTAACAGCAAGGCAACAGCGATGTATTTTATGAACCTTTGGACCACATTATTCAAATAGGGTAGCAATATGCTCTGGTACACGTTTGGGCCTAAAGTTAGATGCATCCAAAAGACACCAATCCGTACTAGCCTTAACTAAAAGGGTATTGGTTTTATTGTTCCAAATTTCTACGATTCTCGTGGAAATAGGTCCTTTGTTCTGGGAAATATAGGTATGAAGAGTCAAAACATCTTCTAAGACCGCCGATTTGAAATAGTTCACTTCATGTTTGCGGACTACCCAGATAAGTTCATTTCGTATTTCTTGACTAGTCACTTTTTCCCAGTGTTCCTTTGAGATTTGTTGCACCCAATCAATGTATCGGATGTTGTTCACATGATTCAGTTCATCCAGGTCGTTGGAGGTAACGGTAAGTGTTTTTTCGTAGAACTTCATCTACTCCTTTTTTCGGATGTATACTTAAAAATGTTTGTCCCAGTTTTTCCCGGTTATTAATAAAGTACCTCGTTCTTTGTGGTAAGCGACTCCATTTAAAACTGAATTGCCTTCATCCCATTGTGGACCTTTGGTAATTTGCGATTTTAGTCCTCCAAAATTGATGACTCCCTCAATGGCTCCCGAAGTGGCATCGATAATCATCATGCTTTCTTTCTGGTATACGTTGGCATATATTTTTCCATTGACATATTCCAGTTCGTTCGCCTTGTTGAAAATGGATTTGTTGGTTACGGTTTCTATATACCCAAGCTCTTGAAGACTTTCTGGGTCTAAATGCCAAATACGTTCCGTGCCATCGCTTTTATAGATTTGTTTTCCATCGTTACACAGTCCCCAGCCTTCTCGGCTTTCTCCATAGCTGAAATTTTTAATTTTCTCAAGGGTATTTGGATTGTAGACATACCCCAAACCACTTTGCCAAGTCAACTGATATAATTTATTGTTTAACAGGGTAATACCTTCTCCGAAAACCGTATCGTCCAGGTCTATTTTTTGCAAGACTTCACCTGTTTTAAAATTCACTTTTCGAACGGTTGATGCCCCTTTCTTTCCTGTACTTTCATACAATGTATCCTTAGCAAATTCCAATCCTTGGGTGTAGGCAGACGGGTCATGCGGATAGGTATTTAAAATCTCATAGGTATAAATGTCTGGAGAAGAAGCAGCCAGCAACTGAATTTTCTTAGAGATTTCTATTGAAGCCCCGTCTTCATAATTAATTTCAGCTTTAATCAGTTTATTTCCCAGGGTTTCCAAAGATAGGTTGACTTTGCCGTTTGAAGGTGTTAGTGTTTGATTATCCAGAGAGTAGGTAACACTATTTATCTTCAGATTCTTTTTATTGCTTACAGCAATTCCCAAAAGTTCTCCGTTTTGGATTTTTTTCTTATTCCCCTCCAGTTGGATTTCAAAAAAAGTAGTGGGGTCGCCCTTTCCGCCACAGGCCATAAAAAAAAGAACAAATCCAGCGCAGAGGAGTTTCGTCATGGTTTTCAATACGTTATTCATGATAAATCAATCTTCACCGAAATTAAGGATCAAATAGGATTGCGGCAAATTTAAAAGGTCGTATATTTGCCCTTGGCAAGTCCTACACGACCAGCTCCTGCAAAATCCCCCAGGGTGGGAACGCAGCAAGGGTATGCGGTCGTAGCGGTGCGATGTAGGTAGCTTGCCTTTTTTTGTTCCCTATATTTACCTAACTATGCAGTGTTTCCTTGCAAAATTGGTGTTCCATGGATAACAAAATTGTACTCATAACCGGTGGCTCTTCTGGAATAGGAAAGGCTATTGGCATCTTCTTGACCCAGAAAGGATTTAAAGTGTATGGAACAGCCCGAGATGCACAAAAATATCCTGACTTCAAACATTTTAAATTAATTGACCTAGACGTGCGAAACGATTCCAGTGCCCAACAAGCCGTAGAACGTGTGTTGGAAAAGGAAGACAAACTGGATATCTTAATCAACAATGCAGGTGTGGGAATTACTGGACCTGTTGAGGAAACCCCTCAAGATGCTATTGAAAATGTATTCAATATCAATTTGTACGGCCCAGTTCGTATGATGAAGGCAGTGCTCCCTCAAATGCGCGAGCAGAATTCTGGATTGATTATTAATATAACTTCCATTGCAGGATTTATGGGATTACCCTATCGTGGCTTTTATTCGGCTTCAAAGGGAGCTTTGGGGATTCTTACGGAAAGTATCCGAATGGAGGTCAAAGGTTTCGGAATAAAAATCACCACTGTGGCTCCTGGAGATTTTGCTACCAACATAGCTGCAGGGCGATATCATTCCCCCTTATTGGAAGATTCGCCGTATAAAGAACCCTATTCCAGCGCACTCACGTCTATGGACGAGCATGTGGATTCTGGCGGTGACCCAGTTGATGTGGCTAGAAAGATATATGCAATCATCCAACAAAACCACCCCAAGGTTCATAACCCAGTTGGAGCATTTTTGCAGAAGTTTTCCCTTACCTTAAAACGAATACTCCCAGATAAGGTTTACGAGCGACTTTTGCTCAACCATTACAAGCTTTAAAGCCATGGCATGTTTTTTGATTCATTGAAAACATGGGAAAAAGTACACAACTATTCAAGATTTGCTTAATAGCATCATTCGCTTTTCTTTTCAGCGGATGCGACGAGATTTTAGAATGTGTTTTTAACATCAATCCAGAAATCAATCAAAAACAACTGATTATTGGAGTAGTGGGGGAACGGTATAGAGACCGGATTACCGCACAAATCAACAACGAAGTCAATGACAACGACTACGATTATTTTTTCGATGTGATTGGAGAGCTTCCTCCAGGAATATTTGTTGAGTTCAATAGAAGATCTGTCGACATTTTTGGAACACCCGAGGAATCTGGGGTGTATCGCTTTCAGGTAGAGCTGTTTGTGGAGCGATTTGATATCAATGGATTTGATGGT
>JBCBZA010000208.1:0-5747 GCA_039815575.1 Bacteroidota bacterium
ATTGTTCGATCATGCTTTTAAGACCTATGCACAAAGGTGGATGTTTAAACACCCAACCCCAGAGGATTTCTTTCGCACTATGGAAGATGCTTCCGCGGTCGATTTGGACTGGTACTGGAGAGGCTGGTTCTATACAACCGACTACGTGGACATTGGAGTAAAAGGTGTCAAAAAATACTATGTGTCCAATAAGGTGACCAAAGAAATGCAGGAATATATGGATGCGAGAGGGCTTACGGAGGCAGACCTTCCGCCATTGGTATACCTTGCTTCCGAGGACAGCGAAAATTTCGATGAAAACCTTAAGGGAAAGTCGCCATCAGAGATTTCACAAAGTTTGAATGAGTATATGATGGACAATATGACGGCGGAAGAGCGAGCACAGGTTAAAGAGCCAAAATATTTCTACGAAATTACTTTTGACAAGCCGGGAGGAATTCCTATGCCGTTGATTGTTGAATATACCTATGCTGATGGTACTAAGGAAAATGTAACCTATCCCCCTGAAATTTGGAGAAAGAACGATACTGAGGTAAGTCGCGTGATTTCATCACAGAAAGAACTGGTAGGTATTGTAATAGATCCAAAATTAGAAACTGCAGACATTGATACTACCAACAATGCATGGCCTAAGAAAGATGAGAAATCTGACTTTGACCAGTTTAAGGAAAAGGTGAAAGGATAGATACTAACAAGATTGTATAACGAAGTAAGCCCTGTTTTAATTAGTAAATCAGGGCTTTTTTGTAATTTTAAATTAAAAAATTGAATACGTGAAAAAGAATTGGGCTGCACTTATATTGCTACATTTTTTTTTGCTCATAGGATCATGTGAGTCTGATAATACTTTTGATGATTGTGATTGTGGTGGAATTTCCTCTGTTCAAATTGATTTTACGGGTTTAAGGGTTAATTCTTTGGAATCTATAGGCAATGACTTTAGGGACACCAGGGTGATTGATGGTTCGATATCCAAGGAAAATTTTCTTTTGGAGATTGATTTACCGTTTAATGAAACCTTTATTACCTCAAGTGCTAAGCGAGATTGTCAATCTTTCTTTTTTGGCTTTTCATCTGCCTATGCTTGTACCTGTGCTTATCCAACCTTCTTGAACAATACTGTAGGGAATATTCGAATCTTTATGTCATCAACTGGAGAAGATGCTGATTTTGTTGATGCCTCAGCGAACTTTCAGGTGGTTGACTTTTTTGATAGTGAGGGCTTCTTTACCATAGAAGAAGCTATCTTGGCTACCCGCGAAGCAGAAAATAGTTTCTCTTTTGTTCCTAGATATCAGCTTAGGATTTCTGATGAATCAGCCATTCCAAATACGGTTGTTCTTAAAGTTATGGTCGCTTTTTCCGATGACACGGAACGCGAACAGAAAACAACTCAAATAACATTTTTATAAGGTTTATATTTGTCCTATGCCAATACTCTTTATCAGCGGTGGCGAAATTGTTTTCATCCTATTCATAGTGGTGATGGTTTTTGGTGCCGATAAGCTTCCAGGAATTGCCAAGGGCTTGGGAAAAGGTATGCGTCAACTTAGGGATGCTACAGACGACATTAAGCGTGAGATTCAAAAGTCGGCCGAAAAACAGGGACTCGATAGTAACATTACCAAAGAAATTAAGGATGAGTTCAATGAGGTAAAGAAGAGTATGGATGATGTAGCCGGAACCATTCGTAGAAGCTCTAAATGACCATGTGGGAGAAACTGCTCCAATGGGATAGGGAAACACTTATTTATTTGAATGGGCTTGGTAATGAACATTACGATGGATTTTGGTCTGTTTTGACCAAGTTTCCTACGTGGATACCTTTTTTTTTGGTGCTTCTTGTTGTTTTTTTTCTAAAGTATTCCAAGCGCGAAGCAGTAGTGCAAATATTATTTGTACTGGCTGTGGCAGGATGTATTGGCTTACTGTCCAATGTCACCAAAGAGTGGATGGGTAGGTTGCGCCCGTGTAATGATTCTGAAATCAATACATTGATACGGGTATTGAAAAAGCCATCTGATTTTAGTTTTTTTTCTGGTCATGCCTCTACTTCATTTTCTGTAATTATTTTGGCCTATCTATTTTTAAGACGACGATGGAAATGGTCATTCTTATTATTCGTATGGCCTCTTCTTTTTTCCTACAGTAGAATTTATTTAGGGGTCCACTTTCCTTTGGATATTATCGCGGGTGCCTTAATTGGGGGGGTATTTGCCCTACTTTTTTATTGGCTTTACCTTAAAATTATAAAACGCGACTCATTGTCAACCCGTCCCTGATGGGCAGTAATACGGTTTCCAATCTTGGGTCAATGGCCAACTTTTCATTGTAATCCATAATAGCTTTAGTGGCTCTGTCCCCCTTGGCCAAAGACTCCACTACTTTGCCGGACCAAAGAACGTTATCAGAGAGAATAATACTACCTGGGCGACATTTTTTAATCGCAGCCTCAAAATAACTGTTGTATTGGGTCTTTTCCGCATCGATGAAAACCAAATCAAATGTCATTTCCAAGTTGGGAATAACCTGAATGGCGTCTCCAACGTGTTGAATAATTTGGTGCCCATAGTTACTTTTATTAAAATATTTTCTTTGGAAATCAAAGAGTTCCTCGTTATTGTCTATCGTATGTAGCTGTCCAGATTTTGATAATCCCTCCGCCAAACAAATGGCGGAGTACCCGGTATATGTGCCGATTTCCAATATGGTACTGGGGTATATTAATTTGGATAAAAGACTTAGGACCCGTCCCTGGTAATGTCCTGTGATCATCCTTGGTCGAACCACCTTTAAATGGGTTTCCCTAGTGAGTTCAGTCAATAGGGGAGGTTCTTTTTGCGAATGTTCGGTGATATAATTTTCTAAAGTAGGGGATAGAAAGTGCATGGATGACTTTTGGTAAAATTATTCAAATATGCTGTATTTTTAACGGAATGGAAAACGTAATTATAAGGGATGCCATACTCGAAGATCTGCCTGTTTTAAAGACTTTTGAGCAAGAACTCATTAAGGCCGAGCGGCCCTTTGACCCCACCATTCGTCAGGCACCCATTAGTTATTATGATTTGGAGGAATATGTGCGGCGTGATGACGTTAAGGTTGTTGTGGCGGAAATTGAAGGAACTTTAGTCAGTTCTGGATATGCCTATGCCAAGCCGGCAAGAACCTATTTGGACCATACCCAATATGCCTATTTAGGGTTTATGTATACGGTACCTGATTATCGTGGAAGGGGGATCAACAAAAAGATTGTAGAAGTATTGATGGATTGGGCTAGGAAAAATGACCTGCTCGAGATCAGATTGACCGTTTACAACAAAAACCTTCCTGCCGTCAAGGCCTATGAAAAGGTAGGGTTCCAGGAACATCTTAATGAAATGCGCATACGCCTTAAATAATACTATGATGAAATTTGAAAACACATTGGGTTTCGCACAAAAAATGGATGCTAATGATCCTTTGAGATCATTTAGGGATCGATTTCACTATCCGCAATTCAAGGGAAAGGATGTCATTTATTTTACGGGAAATTCCTTGGGCCTACAACCAAAAATAGCCAAGGACTACGTAGGGGATATTATGAAAGATTGGGCGGATTTGGCTGTTGAAGGCCATTTTTATGCAGAAAAGCCGTGGTGGGATTACCATGAGCGTTTGGCCAAACCTTTGGCTAAAGTGGTTGGGGCAAGTAAGGAAGAAGTTTCCGTTATGAATACGCTTTCCGTCAACCTTCATTTTTTGATGGTCTCCTTCTATCGACCAACAAAAAAGCGCTTCAAAATTATCTGC
This sequence comes from Bacteroidota bacterium, assembly GCA_039815575.1. GTDB lineage: Bacteria > Bacteroidota > Bacteroidia > Flavobacteriales > Flavobacteriaceae > Croceivirga. The sequence goes on from JBCBZA010000208.1 coordinate 3,793, forward strand.
GAGGAAAAAGCATTTCCTTCAGATCAATACATGTTACAAAGCCAAGTAGGGTTCCACGGATTCAATCCCTCAGAAGCCATTGTGGAAGTAAAAAAGAGGGAAGGGGAGCATTTCTGGAGAACAGAAGACATGATATCAAAAATTGAAGAAATTGGAGACGAACTGGCCTTGGTCTTGATAGGAGGAGTGAATTATTATAATGGCCAAGTTTTTGATATGGCTTCCATCACCAAGGCCGGAAAAAAAGTGGGCGCCTTTGTGGGTTGGGATTTAGCACATGCTGTTGGGAACATAACACTTGAATTGCACGATTGGGATGTGGACTTTGCTGCTTGGTGCAGCTATAAATACATGAATAGCGGTCCAGGAAATGCCTCTGGTGTTTTTGTCCATGAAAGATATTTGAAGAAAGGGGATATTCCCCGTTTTGAAGGATGGTGGGGTACTAAAAAAGAAAACCGGTTTCAAATGAAACCGAAGTTTGAACCTATTGAGACTGCAGATGCATGGCAAGTAAGCAACCCTCCCGTCCTTTCTTTGGCTCCGTATTTGGCCTCCCTGCAGTTATTTGAGGAAGTGGGTATGGAGGCTCTAATTGCGAAGCAAGGACTATTAACAGGTTATTTAGAATATATCCTTGGAGAAATAGACAAACAAGTGAAAAGTACATTTGAAATTATTACCCCTGCGGAAAGGGGTTGTCAATTATCGGTATTTCTTCATGGGGAGGGCAGGGAACTCTTTGACTACCTCATGAAGAATGGGGTAATAGTGGACTGGCGGGAGCCCGACGTTATTAGATTGGCGCCAGCACCTTTTTATTGTTCCTTCGAGGATATGTATCGATTTGGACAACTATTGAAAGAAGGCATTCTCTCAAAGTGATTTAATTTTTCTCAGATACATAGAGGGTGTCATATTTTGATATTTAAAGAATTGTTTTGCAAAATATGATGGGCTTCTGAATCCGGATTTATACATCGCTTCGTTAATTGTAGTTTCATCTTCATTCATAATATCAATGGCTTTTCTAACTCTAAACTCATTTAAGAAATCTACAAAGGTTCTATTCGTCATTTTTTTAAAGAATCTGGAAAATGAGTTAGGTGTCAATCCAACTCTTGCCGAAATTTCGTGGGTAGTAATCTTTAGATGGTAATGCATATTAAGAAAGTCAAAGATGTCACGAAGTCGATACGATTCCTTTTCCCTAAATTCATGTATCAGGTCTTGATTGAACAGTTGTATGTAATTTTCTTGTGTGGACAAATAACTGAGAATCGAAAAAAGGTTGATCAACTTTTCTTGATGATTTAATGTAGTAAATCGCTCAAATTGATGGCTTAAATGGGATTTAATGGTACTAGCGAATATCAAAACATATTTTGAGCTGTGGATGAACTTTTTAATACTAGATAACTCTGGAAAATGACTTAGTTTTCCATCCACAAATTCCCTTGAGAACTGAACTACGACCTCTTTACCATTTTTGAACTGCTTATTACCAAAATCCGAATGTGGAATGTTTCCCCCCAATAAAACCAATGTTCCATTGGAATAGGAATGGACTTTATTGCCTATTCTTAAGGTTCCAGCCCCGTTTTTTACATAAACCAATTCATACTCTGGATGTATGTGCCATCCAGCGGTCTCGCAATTGGAGGCCACGTCATAGCTTTCGACTTTAAAGGAAACGTTTGAACCGGTTGTTATGGATTCATATATGGGTTTCATTTCTATATAATTAAACTGTGAGGCCCAATACATTTAAAATATGTGGGATAGATCTTCACCTAAACTCTTATTTTGGTTTAAATTTTCGATGACCAACATTTCGGAAGGACTAAGTTCAAAGTCAAATATTTCAAAATTCTCACGTATGCGCTCTGGCTTGACGATTTAGTTGCCTCCCTTCAAGCCGGGTCGATGCAGGAGAGCCGCCGGCTAGCAAAAGA
>JBCBZA010000147.1:0-9744 GCA_039815575.1 Bacteroidota bacterium
AGATAACGCAACATTTCGATAGGTTATCCAAACGATATGGGTATAAAATGAAACCACCCATGTCGATCATATTTAACCTTGGTGTTGACGCTGTAATAGGCAAGGACTTCGAGGCTGCGGAAAAAATCTTTCAATACGCCATACAAGAATACCCTGAAGACAAGCAATCGTATTTGGGAATGGGTGTTGTACGCAGAAATCAAGGTCAGAATGATAGTGCTAAGGCATTATTTGAAAAATCACTACAAATTGACCCCGATTATCCCTTGGCCAAAAGTTGGCTGCAAAGTCTTAGGAGATCAAATCTTGCTTTATTAAGTAGTAAAATTCCAACCGATACTCCGTTGGTTTTTGCACCGGATATCATCTCAATTGACGATTATTATTCCGCTTCGATAACATTTAACCCTGACATCACCGAACTATTTCTCAACCACAGAAAAGAAGGGAAAAATTATAACATTTATACCTCAAAATTAATTAATGGCAAATGGTCGGAATTGGAATTGGCACCCTTTTCCACCAATTTAGAAGACTTGGATTTTCACCCCCGATTCAATTTTAAAGGGGACCGACTTTATTTTGGAAGTACAAGGCCTATACCTAACACGTTTACAACATCAAATACGCATAGAAGGTTACATCAATGGTATGTTGAGAAAAATGGAAATGGGGATTGGGGTGCGCCCGTTCTTATGGGAGAGCCGTTTGTCGATAGTTACATCATGGGAGCGGTACCATCGGAAAATGGCAATTTGTATTTCACCTCTGGCACAAGGGTTGGGGCTGATGATGAGGGCATTTATTATGCCCTAAATCAGAATGGGAAGTACACGGCAATTGAAAAAATGGACGATATGATCAATAGTAACGGCAGATTTATTGCCCATCCCTATATCGCCCCTGATGAAAGCTACCTTATCTATGATTCCGAAAAAGCTACAGAACCTGATAATAACGATTTATTCATAAGCTTCAACAATAACGGTACTTGGTCACAATCGTATCCTTTGGGCCCCAAAATAAACACGGAACTAAGCGAAGGTGCTGCCACGGTCTCCCCTGATGGTAAATTCCTGTTTTTTAGAAGAAGTGAAAAAAAAGTTAGGGAAGATGGAACTACCTATCATATGACAAAGTTGTATTGGGTGGATTTTATCAGCCTGAAAAATAAAATTCTTGAGAATGCAAAAATTCAATAACAATTCCAAGTAATGAAAATCATTCTTAATCGATTTTTAATTCTGTTATGTATGCTCTTGGTTTTTTCCTGCAAAACGGATACATCCAATAAGGAGGAAGACACTACAAATTCTTACCTAGACCAAAAACCACCAGGTATAACACCAGAAGCTTTCGCTCCCGGTTTGGTTACCACAGAAGGATGGGAACACGGAGGGGAGTTTAGTCCGGACCTAAAGGAATTTTATTTTCTCAGACAAGTTGGTGAAACCAATAAGAAGCAGGAGTTTGTGGTCTATAAAAATAATGGGGAATCCTGGAATGCGACCGTGATTTCCCCTCGTAAAGGGCAACCTTTCGTTTCCCCGGATGGCAAGACAATGCATTTGGGACGTAGTTATATGGAACGGATGGATAATGGCGAATGGTCCGGATTAAAAAAACTAGGTGCCCCTTTTGATAGTTTGCCAATTATGCGCCTTACCGCTTCTTCAAAAGGGACTTATTTTTTTGATGAGTTCAAACGAGACTTTACCGGTGATATTCGCTATTCACGATTGATCGATGGCAAGTACGAAGAGCCAAAACTGCTCGATGAAAAAATAAATACAGGAAGAAGTTTTCACCCTTTTATAGCGCCTGATGAATCCTATATACTATTCGATAGTAAAAGAGAAGGCGGATACGGTGATTCGGACATTTACATCAGTTTTTGCCAACAAAATGGGGAATGGGGTAGCCCCATTAATTTAGGGGCCGCTGTAAATACAAATGCATGGGAAGCATCTGCAAGTGTTACACCCGACGGAAAATATCTTTTCTTCAACCGGAACATGGGTTCAAAGAACTATGAAAATGTGGATATTTTTTGGGTAAGTACGGAAGTTATAGAAAACCTAAGGCCCCAATAATAAAATTACAGTTACCACCAATACACTTCGGGATACCCAATATAGACCACTAGTGGTAATTAAAGTAAGCTAAACAAGGACATTTCCTAACCTACAAAATGATCTTTTACACTGACGGAATTATCATTCCAACAGTTGTAATAAAAGATAGGGTTTTACTTCGTGGCATAATTCTAAATCCATTGGTATGCTTAAGAAATATCCCGTCCTTAAATGGACTTTGATTGGCCTGTTCACGCTCATTATAGTAGTATTTGGTTTCGGTTGGTGGTTTATGAGTCTTATTCCCAATACTAGGGAACGGGCAGATCTCACCAAAACACAGGCCAGTAATCTACCCTATCTAACAAAAAATGTTCCTGAGCAGAGAGGCAAGGTATTGGCTGTGGTCACCAGTGCAAATACGATGGGGGAAAGCGGCAAAAGCACAGGTTACGAACTGACCGAACTATCGCGGGCGTACTACGTCTTCCAAGCCAATGGTTTTGAAGTGGACATTGCAAGTCCTAAAGGGGGGGAACCCCGGGTAGTCATTGATGATGAGGACATGGGCAAGTTTGATTTTGCCTTTTTGAACGATAGTCTTGCACAATACAAGGCAAAACATACCCTTCCAGTAGCACAAATTGTTCCATCAGATTATCATGCGGTGTTCTTTGTAGGGGGTAAGGGGGCCATGTTCGATTTTCCGGAGAATAAAGCCATACAACATATAGTTCGGGAACTGTATCAATCCAAGGGTGTAATTGGTGCTGTATGCCATGGTCCTGCAGCCTTGGTCAATGTAACCTTGGATAATGGTCAGCATTTGTTGTACAACAAAACCGTAAGTGGCTTTACCAATGATGAAGAGTTGTTACTGATACCAGAGGCGAAAACCATATTCCCCTTTTTACTACAGGATAAATTAGTAGAACAAGGCGCTCATTTTAGTGAAGGTGCCATGTATTTGGAGCATATAAGCCATGAAAAGAATTTAGTGACCGGTCAAAATCCATGGTCCACTTGGAAAATGGCCGAGACCATGATAAAGGAAATGGGATATTCACCCAAATATAGAGTATTGACGGCCGAAGAAAATGCTGTAGAAGTATTGATAAAATATGAAGTTGAAGGTGCGCAAGAGGCAAGGACCCTAATAAAACGTATGTCTTCTGAAAAGGAACGCGATATCGAGCGTATTCTTATTGCAAAACACAGTTTAATGGCGGCCATGCAAGGAGATATCGGTCGTTTTTTTGGTTTAGTAGGTTTAACCGCATACACTAAAAAAATGTCCAAAATAAGATGATTATAGCCAGGAGAAATAAGCAGTAACTCGCTCTAGCATTTCGGGATTGATGTGTTTTGCCCATTAACTATTGTTATTTTCGTCAAAACGTCAGCTTTTTGAAGATTTTAGATGTGGCATTGATTGTTCTGAGCAGCGGAGGTCTTCTACATGGAATGCTCTTTGCCTGCTATCTCATTTTCTTTAAAAAGAAGAAAAGCCTATCCAATCTTTTGTTGGGGTTGATGCTGATTTTTATGGCGTTTCGGATCGGTAAATCCGTACTGCTAAATTTTGGAGAGGATTTGGAGCCTGTTTTCATTTTTATCGGACTTACCTTTCTGCTACTGATTGGCCCATTACTACGCTGGTATATCCTTTCTATGACAGAACCCCATTTCAAACTCCCTAAGGCCTACCTGTTCGAATTGCTTCCCTTTCTCTTAATTTTTGGCGCCAGCCTATTTGTAACCCGAGCCTGGTATGAGAGCAGTGAATGGGCTATTATCATCTTTTCAAGCGTTCTTATTTTTATATACCTCCACTTGGCTTTTTATATAAGTTTGTCTTGGCGCGGTTTCCTGGTGGCCAAGCGACCGTATCTAAAAGAAAAACCTACAAAATCCCAGAATGCGGTTTTCCGTTGGCTCCAACTCGTGCTTATAGGTTTTATTTTGATTTGGGGCATCTATGTACTTAATATCCTAGACGATACGGTACCTTACATAGTTGGGCCCCTATTGTATTCCTTGGTCGTTTACCTTTTGAGTTACAAAGCGTTTCAACTCAAGACCACGGATATGGATGGAGGGGTCTTTAAGGGGAATGACAGTAGACAGCTGTTTTCAGCGGTTTCCGATATTGTTGTTGGAGATAGGCAATACCTCGAACCCGATCTTTCGCTGTCTAAGCTCAGTACCTTGCTGGGAAGGAGCACACAGCAAATATCCCTAGTGGTGAACGAACATGCCCAAAGTAACTTTAATGATTACATTAACTTCTATCGCATTGAAGACGCCAAAAAAACGTTGCTAAGTGTGGAAAGTGAAAAATACACCATTTCATCCATTGCCTTTGATGTGGGCTTCAATAGCCTCTCTTCATTTAATGCCGCTTTTAAAAAGTTTACTGGCTCAACACCATCTGCTTTCAGAAAAAAGGGAACTGTAAAATAAGAATGGGCAAAAAATGAATACTGGATTTTTAAAATTTAGTATTTTAAATACCGGAAAAAATGTATTCCTACCATGCAAGTAAACATCTTTGATATAGTTATACTCTTAGGTTCTTTGCAAGGAATTTTGTTTGCCGTTTATTTGACCTTTAAACCCATTCAAAACAAAAAAGCCAATACATATCTGGTCATATTTATACTGACCTTCGCTTTGAGCTCTTTAAATATTGCTTTAGAAGGAATTGGATTAAAAAGAGATTTTTCACCTATTGGTTTTTTACCATTATACTGCTCCAACCTTATTCTTCCCTCTTTTTATCTTTTTGTATTATATCTTCTACAACCAAATCGAAAACTAAAAAGGATAGAGGTCCTTTTGTTCATTCCTTTCTTGTTTCAATTCGTTTCGCAAAGCTATTTTCTAATAGTTGCTATTTTCTCAACCAATGAAATCCTTAAAAACATAAATGCTATTATCTCCATTAATAACTGGATTGACAATGTAATGTTGCTATTAGGGCTTGTGCTATTGATACTGTCCTATTTTAAGATCAACACCTATCAAAAAACCCCTCAAAAAAAACCTATCATCAATAAGGTTAATCTATCGTGGTTAAAAAGGATAGTACTCATTTTGTTGATTATTTGGGTTTTGGTACTGATTCCCACTGTCTATGAACAATACTATTTAAAGCCGTCCATAGACATCTTTTATCCGGCATTATTGGTGGTCTCTGTCTTTATCTATTGGATAGGCTATACGGCTTATTCCTTTAAATATACCATTGAAATTGAGGAATACGTGCGGGATGCCAAACTAGCATCATCAGAACTTCCTGGAAAAACCGCAGAGTATTACCATAGACTTTTAAAGCTCATGGAAGAACAACGGCTTTACACCATTCCAGAATTGGAACTGTCCCATTTAGCAAAGAAATTGGACTTGAGTAACAGTTATTTATCACGAATTATCAATAAATATGAGTCCAAGAATTTCCATGATTTTATAAACACCTATCGGGTAGAAGAGGTGAAAAGAAAAATCGATGATGGCAATTATGATCATTTGAATTTATTGGGAATCGCATTGGAATCGGGCTTCCGTTCAAAATCAACCTTCAATCTTGCCTTTAAAAAATTGGAAGGAATTACACCTGCGCATTATAAAAAGTCCAAAATTAAATCTAAAAATAGGTCCTAATACCTTGCATTTAATATCGTAGGTCGATTTCCATAGTACATATGGTGTTCTTGTGAAAAAATAATATGATGAACACAAAAATTTGCATGTTGTACCTTGTCATGTTTTGTATTATCTGTTGCTCCACCATAAGTTGCCAAACAAGGTGGAATGGCAAAAAAATCCAGCTTCCTAAAATCAGTAAAGAGATTATCAAACTTCGTAATACCGATCAGAAGTACAGGATGAAATGGATAAAGTTAAATTCAGCTGGGCAACAGGGAACAGAAGAGTTTGAAGATATTACAACTGAACTTATTGCAATAGACAGATCGAATACGGAAAGAATGCAAGAGATTGTGGATACCCATGGGTGGCCAACGTATGAAAAGGTGGGGGAAGCGGCCAGCAATGCGGCTTGGTTGTTGGTACAACACGCAGATAGGAATCCTTTTTTTCAAGAAAAATGCCTCCCTCTTTTAAGAGAGGCCCTAGATGAAAACCAAATCAACCCAAGTAACTATGCCTACCTATACGATAGGGTTCAAATTGCCAAAGGGGAAAAACAACGGTATGCTACACAAAGCACCACAAATCATAATATCAATGCAACAACCGCTACATTTCAACCTATAGAAGACGAAGCAAATGTGCAAAAAAGAAGGGATGCAATGCATATTGAACAGCATGTGGAGCACTATGCACTTTCCTTAAATTTTGATTATAGGGTTCCTTCCAAACAAGAAGCTATTGAAAGGGCAAGTGCCATTAAAGCATCTTACAAATTGAACATTTCAAAAGCAAAAGAGGCAATGAACAATGGTAATTATGCTGAAGCATCGTCTTCATATATAAAGGCATTATATGCCGATGGCTACACACAGTCTAAAGATTACGTTGAAGCTGCCAGAGCCATGTCTTTATCAAAGCATAAAGAGGTAGGTCTGGCAACATTTTATTTGTTACGGGCTGCTTTTAGGGGCTATGATAGCATCAGTGTAGTGGATGCCCATTCTGATTTTGACTATCTAAAAGAAGAAAATCGGGACTTTTGGGAAAATGATTTGATGAAAGCGATTGAACTTTCCAAAAAAACCAATAGTTTATAATCTTTATTACCATAAAGAATAAGCGTAAAAAATGGGATTCGTATGAAAAAAATAATGCAGTGCGCTATCGTTATTTGTTTGGCTATAGCATTGGTAAGCGCTCAAAAATCTAATGAAGATATAAAGCCTATTGGTCTTGATAAGTCAACTTTATCAGGTGTGGGATTGGAAAAAATTGATTTGAAGGAAGAACCAGAAAAAGATTTTTACCAAAAAAACCTATTCTGGGGAAAGGAGTTGGGGGTTTTTGTGGTAGGCACGGAATCATGGGTGAATACGATAACCAACTATCCATTTGATGAATTTATCTATATGTATAATGGAGAGGCCATTGTTAAACCCACACAGGGAACTTCGCAAATCTTTTATTCCGGCGACTATTTTTTTGCTCCGAAGGGATATCATGGAGACTGGGAGATCAAGGGGAACAACCAAATTCATTATGAATTATCGGTCATTACAACAACTAGGACAGATTCAACAAAAATTCACAAGAACTCAAGTCATAGACTGTTCCCAAAATCGGTGTTGACGGGAAATACCATCGTTCTGAATGATGCGGGCTATTATGAACAGGTCTTACAAAAAGGTGCAGAATTAACGGTAAAACTAATTGGTGAAAAAATGGGTGAAAGACCCCTTATAAAGACAACAAGGGAACAACTTATTCATATTCTTGCAGGCCAAATTAAGATCATTGATGCCAAAGCCGATGTGCATACCTATTACGCTGGCGATTTTTTTGTGCTGCCCAAAGGTTTAGTAGGTACTTGGGCAACCGATGGTCACAATTTGGTAAAATACCTTACAGTTGAGAAAACGAACGATATTTAGGTGGGCCATAAGAATTTCAAGGCAAAGTGTGGGTTTTAACGGAGAGCAATTTAGCTGTATTATCGAAATAGGTTGCCTACATTGTGCTTATATGTCTTTCCAATGGGTATGGTAAAGTCATCAATCATAACCCTGTTCCCTTCAATGGTATTGATGTGGGTCTTGGCAACTATAAATGATTTGTGGACTTGAATGAAATCGTTTTTAGGAAGCATTTTAATGATTTCGGAAATCTTTTCCCGGACCTGAATTTCATTATCCTTTAAAACGATTCTAATATAATTGCCAGTCGATTCAACAAACAAAACCTTATTAAGACTTACCTGAACATATTTTTTATTGGAGCGCAAGAACATCCGTTCTTTTTCCATATGAATATGGGAAACTGCTTTGGATTCCTCCCTTAGCTTAAGTTTATTTATTGCTGTGATAAAACGCTCAAAGCTGAAGGGCTTTAATAAATAATCGACAATATTGAGCTCATAACCTTCCAAGGCGTATTCTTGATATGCAGAGGTGACAATTACCTTTGGGGGTTTGGATAACGTTTTTAAAAAGGCAAACCCCTTGAGTTTAGGCATATTTAAATCCAAAAAAATTAAGTCTACCGTATTATTTTGCAAACACTCCATAGCTTCTATGGCGTCATAACAATGTTGAATGAGCTTGAGATTTGGCAAGGCATCACAATAGCCTTTTACAATATCATGTGCAATATGTTCGTCATCAACAATGATGTAATTGATCATCATACGTTTAGCATTAACTGAGCGGAATATATTGCTTCCCTAACCGAATAGACCAGTTGGTGCTTTTTAGGATAGGCCAATTCCAATCTTCGTTTTAAATTCTGCAAACCAATTCCCGATACACCCTTTTCTTCAGCATCAAAATTATTTTCAATTTTAAGGGAAATCTTATTTTTTTCTGAGGCAATGGAAATATGGACAAAGGCCTTCTGCCGTAACTTTTCCACGCCATGCTTAAAGGCATTTTCTACCAAAATAATAAAAAGGAGTGGAGCTAGTCTTAGGTTTTCATTTTCTACGGTCACTTCAAGATTAATAGCGATTTCTTTATGGTAGCGCATACGATGAATTTCAATATAATTACGAATAAATTGAATTTCTTCCCTTAAGGTCACCTGTGGTCGCTGTCCTTCATAAATACTATAGCGCATCATGTCAGACAGTTTTAAAATCAACTTTTTTGCCTTTTCACTGTCCTTGTCCACCAATCCATACAAGTTGTTTAACATGTTAAAGAAGAAATGCGGATTGACCTGGGATTGCAAATGCTTTAATTCCGTCTTTGCGTTTTCATTTTTCAAGTTGATGATCAGTTTAATATTCACGAACAACCAATGAAAAACAGCAATACAGACGGTTACAAAATAGAGGAACAGAAATTCTATAAACCCTTCCAGCTTGCCCAAGGTGTCATTGAATAGTACAATGAGTATACCTATGACCACCAATAGTATTCGTAACGCCCGTAATGAAAACAATGCCTTGCGGTTTGGACTTTTAAAATTCATGGGTCAATAATAGTGGAATTAGGTGCCGCAGCCAAATTTCTTGACCAACGGCCCATACTGGAATGGAAACCATCAAAAAAGTGGGACGAACGTCATTTGTCACGGTCTATGGAAAGCATACCATCGCTGTTCTGGAATACGTCCCCACGGCTTGCTGTAAAAGGCATCCCTACCTAGGTTTACAGACACAATCACAAAACGAACAGTTATGAAACTCGTCATTGATAGCTTGAGCAAAACGTATCCTAACGGCATAAAAGCGTTACAGAAAGTTTCCCTGGAAATCGCTCCTGGAATGTTTGGGCTTTTGGGACCAAACGGAGCCGGAAAATCTACCTTAATGCGCACACTGGCCACACTTCAGGATGTTGATGAAGGCAGTATTCTTTTGGGGGATATTAACCTTCAAACCGATAAACATGCCGTTAGAAAAGTCCTGGGCTATTTGCCACAACAGTTTGGTTTATACCCTAAAATGTCTGCACAAGAACTGCTTAACCACTTCGCCATTCTAAAAGGGTTTACCCACACCGGACAACGAAGGGAA
>JBCBZA010000297.1:0-1512 GCA_039815575.1 Bacteroidota bacterium
AAAAGGTAAGGTCGAAGGCTTTTAACCTGTAGCTATTATGCTGCTTTTGGCCTCAATGGTCTTTTGTTTTCCATCAGGACCTTTAATAGTGATATGGGTAGCATCTTTGAAACTACCCCACCCTTCAAAGACATCGATTTTATTTTTGTCCATCAAAAACTGAACTCCCTTCGTTGTTTGGTCCACTACCGCGTCCTTTCGGGAAATCATTTGCTGTAGGTTTACTTTTACCTCACCTGGAATTTCAATACCGTGTTCCTCAAAATGTTTCACCGCATCCTCGTAATGGTGCGAAGAATCCAATAAGGCTTTTGACGGAATGCAACCCACATTAAGGCAAGTCCCGCCCAATGTGGAATATTTTTCTATAATGGCTGTTTTCATACCCAACTGGGCACATCGAATTGCTGCTACATAACCACCTGGACCGGAACCGATAACGGCCACATCATATTGACTCATAATGTAAAGGGATTTACCTAATTTGAAATTTCTTAAACGGCTCTAAAAATACGAATGTTTTTCGGGAACAATAGTAGTATTATGCAGGTGACAGAGGAAATTTTACACCGGCATAATATCCTATCCACAGGCCAGATAATAGAGAAAAACTTAAAACCGTATCAAACCAAAAGGGATTCACCAGACTGGAACAACTTACAAAAACAAAGACCTTTAAAAGAACCGCTGCCGAAAGCACAATAATAGGATAATAATTATCCTGAAGCACCAATAAAGAGGTTAGAAAACCAGTCACTAGCCCAGCTGACCAAATACCCATGGTTTTAAGGGTTAACTGCATACCTGTTGCATTACAAAAATAAATGTCTTTAAAAAGGACGTCATGTACGAGCGTCGTGTACAATAACAAGGTGGATAATCCAATCAGCGTTGCGAAAATGGAAAGGCCAAGGCGCAATTTTGGACTCATGAGACGTTGTTTTTTGATTGATATGATGAATCAACCTCAATTTAACGCCGTTTAGTATGGGATGGTTTCCATTTTAACTTGATTTTAGGTTAAACTTTCTTAAAGTGCTATCGCTGTGGTCTTTTTAATCTCGTTGATCTCAAAAGAGCTTTGGGTACTTCCAATTTGATCAATTGCCGTCAGCTTATTGACCATAAACGCCCTATATGCCGTCATATCCGCAACATTTACCCGTAGAATATAATCATAATCCCCACTTACATGATGACACTCCTGCACCTCTTGTAGCTTTTGAATTTGTTGTTCAAACCTTAAGATATTGCCCTTGGTATGTTGAACCAACTTCACGTGGCAAAAGACGGTGAATGATTTTTTAACGGCCTCCCTATCCACTAAAGCAACATAACGGACAATAATGTTCTCCCGTTCCAATTTTCGAATACGTTCAAATACGGCGGTGGTTGACAATCCCAATTCAGAAGCGTAGGCTTTCGTTGTTCTTTTGCAATTGGCTTGCAAAAGATTCAATAACCTCCTGTCTATTTGATCCATATTGGTTGATGATTGTTTTTCATAATAGG
>JBCBZA010000131.1:0-11629 GCA_039815575.1 Bacteroidota bacterium
CTGAAATCGCCTTTTCCTGCCCATAGGTAAAGGCCGTGCACAACAGCACCACCAGAAGGGACAGAAAACTAAATTTCCGTTTCATAAATTTTGAGTTTTAGTTAGAATTTTAAAAGGACAATTGAGAAAGGAGGACGGGAGAATCTGAATATTAAATGCTAATTCAAACAATCAAAAAATGAGAACAAACTAAATGGTCATTCTTCACTGGCAAGGCCTCTCACCGCCCAACCTTTACAATTGCAGGGTAAAAGAAGAAAAAGGCCATAAACATATCTTTAATGCCTATAAGATTTTAAATAATTGCCGACAAAAATTAGTATTTAAGATGCGACATTAATGATTCTTCGCACCGGGAGGAAAGGAATTGACTTTTTGTTTTTTAATGTCTTTTAGGATTGGAACTCCAAGCTATTTTCCAATAAAAAACGAACAAGGGAATATTGACCGAAACTTGTAAAAGTGGTAACATTTCTGTCTATAAATGGTTAGATAAGATGTATATTATTCCCTGTAGGAAATGTATCGAACGTGTTGAAGCGGTTTTCTTATTATTGGTTATAAATCGGAATAGTATATCGTAATCAAATGATAAACCTTGTCTGAATTATACTCTTAAAAAAGCCATTTAATAGTATCTAGGGTGTACCTAATTGAAGGATAATTCCTAAAAGAGCCTTTTAAATACCCAGACGTGAAGTTTATACAGCTTTGCCTGCCACCTACACATTAGTTCAGAAAAATCTTAAATAAATGAATTAGCTTTTAGAGGGAATAACTATTTGAAATCGAAGTGAACGCTAACTACCTACCATCTCCAAATGGCCAAACGGACAATGCGGGTACTGTAAATGGCTCATCTCCCCATGAAGATCATGCCAGGCAGTCAAGGGCAATAGAAGTTCCTTCAATCACACTTCCCAAAGGCGGTGGTGCCATTAAGGGAATCGATGAAAAGTTTTCAGTAAATGCCGTAAACGGGACAGCATCTTTAAACATTCCACTTCCTTTTTCGTCAGCCAGAGGAGTATCGCCGGGATTGAATCTTTCTTATAACTCAGGTAGCGGTAATGGTATTTTTGGTTTGGGTTGGCAGTTGGGATTGGCTTCCATTAGACGAAAAACAGATAAGGGACTTCCCCAGTATCGGGATGCTATTGATTCGGACACCTTTTTGTTTTCTGAAGCGGAAGATTTGGTTCCGGTATTTCGAAAAAATGAAGATGGAAGTTTTCACAAAGACGTTGCGGGTGAATATACCATCAATGAAACAAATTCCGCTGATGGCCTATTTACGATTCAGCAGTATAGACCACGAATCGAGGGCTTATTTGCGAGAATTGAACGTTGGAGGGAAAAGACCACGGGGCGCATCAAATGGCGAGTTATGACCCGTGATAATGTCTCCACACTCTTTGGATGGACGGACAATGCCATAATTTCAAATCCCAATGACCCGTCTAAAATTTTTGAATGGTTGCCGGAATTTATCTTTGATGATAAAGGAAACTGTACCTCCTATCAATATAAAGCGGAAGACGATTTAGGTTTAGACCAAACGGTATCACACAACAATAACCGTTTTAAAAACGGTGAAATTACCTATACCAATCGATATCTGGATAAGGTTTGCTATGGGAATCTAAACCCTTATGAGGGTTTTGGCACTCCCTTTCCGGAAGCGTCCGACTATATGTTCCAAACTGTTTTTGATTACGGAACTAGGGGAGCTATTGAACCATGGGATACCATCAACCCATGGGATTATAGGCATGATTCATTTTCAAATTATAGAAGTGGTTTTGAAATCCGAACAACACGACTTTGTAAAAGGGTGTTGCTGTTCCATGTCTTTGAGGAATTGGCTGTTAGAGCGGACAAATCAGATAAAAAAACGCTTGTGAAATCCTTGGACTTCGACTACGATACCAACTCGGAGCAAGACTTTACATTTTTAAAAAAAATTACCTCTCGAGGATATCAAAAAAAATCTGATGGGTCCTACCTGCAAAAGCAATTGCCTCCTATGGAGTTTGCCTATCAAAAGCATGAATGGAATGATGAAGTAAAAACTATTGCAGCGGAGGATTTGGTACATGCCCCATTCGGAGGAAATGCACCTAACTATCAGTTTATCGATTTGTTCAATGAAGGACTGTCCGGCATATTAACGGAACAAGCCAATGGATGGTATTACAAACACAATTTAGGGGCGGGGAAGTTTGCGCCAGCCATTCGCGTATCGCCCAAACCCTCTTTTTCAGGGTTGGGGCAACAATTACAGTTGATGGATCTGGATTCCAACGGGAGAAAACAACTGGTCAATTTCAATGACGACCCCAAAGGTTTTTTTGAATTGGATGCGGAAGATTCGTGGCAAGGTCTGGAATCCTTCAAAAGATTGCCCAATGTCGATTTTGGAGATGCCCATACACGCATGTTTGATTTGAACGGTGATGGCACACCCGATTTGGTCATCTCAGAAGACAATGCCTTTACTTGGTATCCATCATCAGGCAAAGATGGGTTTTCAGAAGCCCAGAAATCGTTGAAACCGACCAACGAAGAAGAAGGCCCCTATCTTGTTTTCAATGATGCTGAACAAACCATTTATTTAGCGGATATGTCCGGCGATGGGCTTACCGATATACTACGGATCAGGAACGGAGAGGTGTGTTATTGGCCCAACTTGGGATATGGGGAGTTCGGGACCAAAATCAATATGGACAATGCCCCCGTATTTGACCATCCGGACGCGTTTAACCCGTCGTATTTGCGATTGGCGGATATTGACGGTTCGGGCACTTCGGATATTGTGTATTTGGGTAAAAACAAATTCAGCTGTTGGAAAAACCTAAGTGGAAACCGTTTTGCATTGAACCCTTTCGAGATTACTTCCTTTCCTGAAATCCATTCGAACGCAAACATAACGGTATCGGATATCTTGGGAAACGGTATAGCCTGTATCTTATGGTCGAGCATCTTGGAAAAAGATAGGGGGGTACCACTGAAATATATCGATTTGATGCAGGGCAAAAAGCCCCACATCATGACATCCTATCGTAACAATTTGGGCAAAGAGGTGGCATTCGAGTATACGCCATCCACTCAATTTTACCTTGCAGATAAATTGATGGGAAAACCCTGGGTGACCCAATTGCACTTTCCGGTACATGTTGTATCAAAGACTACAGTTACGGATCAATGGAGGAAAACCAAGTTCACTTCCCAATTCAGTTATCACCATGGCCATTACGACCATACCGAACGTGAGTTTCGAGGCTTTGGCAGGGTAGAACAGACCGATACCGAAGATTTTGGAACCTTTGCTGAAGGCAATGTTCATAGTCCTTATATCACAGAAGACGAAACCTTATACCAACCTCCCATAAAAACGGTTACTTGGTACCATACCGGTGCTTTTTTAGATCAACAACGGATACTCAACCAGTTTCAAAGCGAATATTTTGCTCCAAAGTCTCCCGACTTTAAAGAAAATGAATTACCCGAACCCAAATTCGATACGACGGCACTTTCTGGGGAAGAATGGCAACAGGGCCTTCGTGCCTGTAAGGGCATGGTCTTACGACAAGAGGTCTATGAATTGGATGTTGCGGCATTGGCCCAAGGCAAAGAAAAACGGGTAAAGTTGTTTACCGCTGCTTTCCACAATTGTGGCATTCATTTGGATCAACCCAAGGGGCAGACCCGGCATGCTGTTTTCCATACCACGGAAAGTGAAGCGATTACCTATCACTACGAATTGGATCTGACCCAAGAATCGCTGGCACCTGATCCGCGTATCGCACACCAATTGCATCTCGAACATGATGCATATGGCAATGTATTGGAATCTTTGACGGTCACCTACCCCCGAATTGGTCAACACGAAGATACAAGCTTATCCACAGCGCAACTGGCACTTATATATGGGGTACAAACCGAAAGCCTAATTGTATTTGCTAAAAACAATTTCAGCAACGACATTATAGCGACAGACACCTACCGCTTACGGGTACCGACGGAATCCAAAACCTACGAAATAACAGGGCTAAGGCCAATGGAAGGTCTGTATTTTTCGTTGGATGAAATCAAGGCACATGCAATAACCGAAAGTGTGGAAGAAATACCTTATCACCAACTTCCCGACCTAACTACGGTGCAGAAACGTTGTGTAGAACACAGTCGAATCCTTTATTTCGCCGATGATTTAGAGCACCCCTTGCCTTGGGGCCAACAAAGTAGTAAAGGCCTTCCTTTTGAGACCTATACCATGGCCTTGACCCA
This sequence comes from Bacteroidota bacterium, assembly GCA_039815575.1. Taxonomy (GTDB): domain Bacteria; phylum Bacteroidota; class Bacteroidia; order Flavobacteriales; family Flavobacteriaceae; genus Croceivirga. The sequence goes on from JBCBZA010000131.1 coordinate 4,288, forward strand.
AGAGCTGCTCGCGGCAATTTTTAAACCGGAGCAACTGACGGCTCAAATCCTGACCGATTTGCAAAATCCGGATGTAAGTGGTTACCTAAGTGGTACCCCGCTTCAAGAACGTTTCCCAGATTACGATTCAGAAGGACACTATTGGATACGTTCGGGCATTGCAGGATTTCAAGATGATGCAGCGCTACATTTTTATCTACCGGAACGGTATACCGATCCTTTTGGCAATACCACAGAGCTCACCTATGATGGGAAGGATTTATTCATAATGGCCTCAAAAGATCCATTGGGAAACACCACCCGCGTCGAAAATTTTGACTATCGGGTTTTGGCACCACTGCGTATGGTCGACCCGAACAATAACAGTTCTGAGGTGGTTTTTGATGCCTTGGGCATGCCTACCGCAATGGCCCTTTTGGGTAAGGGAGATGAAGGCGATAGTATCTTGGATTTTGACATGGGACAAAGCAATCCAGTACTCGAAACCCTTATCCCATATTTTACAGAAATCTATGACGAAGCAATCTCTCGGGAATTTTTGGGAAATGCCACAAGCCGTAGTGTATACTATTTTGGGGAACGCTTGGAAGCGGACGGGAGCTTGACCTTTGGGCACCATCCCGCTTGTGCCGCTGGTATCCAAAGGGAAAAACACCTATCCCAAGAAAATGGCACTCCAAGTCCCTTGCAGGTCGGGTTTGAATACTCCGACGGTTCAGGTACTAGTATCGTAACCAAAAATCAAGCGGAACCGGAAAAAGAAGGAGAACCGCTACGTTGGCTGACCAATGGCAAAACGATATTGAATAATAAAGGAAATCCCGTAAAACAATACGAACCCTATTTCAGTCCGGTTGGGCATCAGTACGAAGAACCTCTCGAAGTAGGCGTTACACCACTCTTGTACTACGATGCTTTGGGCAGACAGCTGCGCACCGAAATGCCCGATGGCACTTTTTCCAAAACCCTGTTCACACCCTGGTACAGTTTAGCCTATGATGCCAATGATACCCTATTGGAACCGGGTAATGTATGGTATCAAAAAAATAGTAGTGGAACTGAAGCACAACAACGAGCCGCGCGCCTGACCATGCTTCACGCGGATACCCCTGCAACTGTTTTCTATGATAGTCAGGGGAGAGCGGTGGTTACCCTAGCCCATAACAAATTTGAGCGCAGTGGCAGCATCGTAGAAGAAAAGTATCTCACCTTCTCAAAACTGGACACCGAAGGGAAACCCTTATGGATTCAAGACGCCCGAGGCAATCGGGTGATGGAATATATCAACATCCCAGGTGCGGTTACGGACTATGCCCCCTGCTACGATTTGGCAGGGAACTTGCTTTTTCAGCATAGTATGGATGCTGGAGGGCGATGGATGCTCATGGACAGTACGGGCCAGCCCTTTTATGCCTGGGATGAAAACGGTTATGAGGCGGATAGCATAGCTGTTTTTGAACAACGGGTATTTCATACGACTTATGATGAACTCCGCAGGCCTTTGGAAACCCGATTACAGACCAATGGTGGAGACTGGGCGGTTATTGAGCGTCTTGTTTATGGGGAAGGCCTGGCTGTTGCTGATGCTTTATCCAAAAACCTTAGAGGGCAATTGTACCAACATTTTCATACTGGTGGATTGCATCAAAACGAGGGGTTTGATTTTAAGGGCAATCTTTTGGAAACCACCAAGCAACTGCCCGCCTCCTATGACCGACCCATTATTGATTGGCAAACCGAAACCCTTGCCCCCGAAATCTTTACCCAACGCACCCGATACGATGCACTCAATCGAATGTCATTTTTGGAAAATTGGCACTTGACCGGTAGCACCCCCGCCGCCTATACCCCTACTTACAATGCGCGTGGGGTACTGAAAAGTGAGGTGCTACAGCTAAACGGTGTCGCTACCCAAGCAGTACTTAATATTGAATACAATGCCAAGGGGCAACGCACCCGAATGCAATATGGAAACGGTACCACAACGCGTTATTATTACGACTCGCTCACCTTTCGTTTACAACAATTGCGTACTACACGTACAGGCTTTGGAGAAATATTGCCCAATGCACCAAGCGGCCTTTCCAATATCAACGTGTTACAAAACCTATACTATACCTATGACCCTTCGGGAAACATCACGGAAATATTGGATGATGCCTACGAACCGGTTTTTTTTAACAACCAAAGAGTGGAGCCACGGAATAGATATACCTATGATGCCCTAAACCGATTGATTAAAGCCGAGGGGCGCGAAAACAGCTCATTAAATACGGCACCAGGACATGGTAAACTAGACGATATGCAACGCGTGTCCTTTCCCATAAATGACCCCAACGCCATTCGTAACTATAAGCAGGAATATTGGTATGATGAGGTAGGGAATATGGAGCAGATGCGTCATATCTCTGGAGCCGGCAGCGGTACCCTACGTTGGACCCGCACCAATAGCTATGCTACCGATAGCAACCGCTTGTTACAAACGCAAGTGGGCAGCGGCACCTCCCATAGTACTACTTACAACTATGACACCCATGGCAGCATACGCAATTTAGGCAATGGCCCAAATGCCTATGCCATGCAATGGGACTATCGGGATATGGTACATACTGCGGATTTGGGCGGAGGCGGAGTTGCCTTTTACAACTATGATCAGGAAAAACAACGCTACCGAAAACGTATCCAACGCTTGGATGGAACGATAGAAGAACGCTGGTACCTGGGTGGGATGGAAATCTATCGCCGTACTAAAAACGGCACCCTACTAGAAGAAATTGAAACCCATCATTTATTTGTGGACGACCAGCGTATTCTCATGGTAGAAGATGTACGCAGAACCAACAACCCCCAACCTTCAGGGTCCCTGAGCGGAGTCGAAGGGCCCATACTCTACCGTTATCAATACAGCAACCATTTGGGTTCCGTTGGTTTGGAAATGAGTGGAGGTTCTGTGGCCCAGATCATCTCCTATGAAGAATACCACCCCTACGGCACTACGGCCTACCAAGCCAAAAATGCTTCGATTCAGACTACGGCCAAACGCTATAAATATACCGGAATGGAACGCGATGAAGAAACCGGTATGGCCTACCATACCGCACGCTATTATTTACCGTGGTTAGGCCGGTGGTTAAGTACAGATCCGATTGGGGTTGAAGGAGGAATAAATTTATATAATTATACGCACAATAATCCAATTAATTATAATGACCCTACTGGTAAAATTATTGGAATTATAGCTGTCGCAGCAATAGCAACCATATCATATGCTGTTTTTGCTCCCAATGTCGCTTCGGCTCCTTCAGCTCCCCATACAAGGGAGCAAATTCAAGATTTCAGAAGAAGGGAGGCAAGATCACATATTGTAATGGCTGCATCAACCTTACCTTTTTCTGCAACAACATTTCGAGGAGCAATGTTAATAGGGGGTGCAACTGGTCTCGGTGAACAAGCTGTAGAGGATGCCATTGTTGGAGAATTAAGTTCCCCAGAGCAATATGTAACAAATACTGTATTTGGAGCGCTTGGTGGTGGCGCATTACATGGCTTAGGAAGAATAGCAAGACCAATATTGTCGCGGGTGGCAAGTGGTTTAAGAAGAGGTGCAGAATTTTCCAGAAGTCAGCTAGGAAGAGCGGCAAGAGCTGGAAATGTCCTATATCGTCAAGCCAGAGAATCTCTGACTGCCGCTAGAACTGCTTTTAACAATGCTACCGATTCTACTAGAAGACTGCTAAGAAGAAACTGGATAAGAGCAAGACGTAATTTTCAAAGAATCAGACAGCAATATGTTGATGTAAGACGTGCTCGGAGAGCACTAAATGAAGCAGAAACTAGTGCTCCGGAAATTTCACTTGAAGCTGCTCGAGAATTAGCTAGAGACCCGAGGCAAACGGTAAACATAATGGGTACATCTGAAGGGCCTGTAATTGTTTCTGCGCAACCACCTTTGAATTCTGCACAGATTTCGCAAGCAAGACAACAAGGTTATGTTATCGCTAGAGAATTGGAAGAAGGTACTCATGCTGAATTAAAAAGCATAGCAGAAGCAGGATATCCAGGACTAACACCAAATGAAGGAGTTGTTACTAATAGAGTTTGCAGTACTGGTTGTTGTAATTGTGTTGAGCAGATTGAAGCTATGATTGAAGGTAGTGAGTTTAGATTCTTGTTAAATGAAGATGGTAGACATTTCTCTTTCCCAAGGAATGAATAATCTCTATCATCAACTGTATTTCAAAGCAAGAATTATACTATGGACACCAGTTTTTAACTCACGCTTTTGGCAATTACAATAATTATTATTGCCCTCTTGCTGCCGTGAGTTTGCAACTAAGTCCGAAAATATAATAACGAACTATAATTAAAATTTATGAACTCCACGTTTTCGCCCATTTACAACGAGTTGCTAAAAGAGTTAAATAAAAAACAAGAACATCATGATACCATCAATTCAACCCAATGAAACCTCTTTTGCGGTCATCCAATTGCACCGCGCCATGCGTTTGTTGCAATTGCCTGTTAACCAAAAGGAAATCGCTGCAAAAAAGGCCGGGGCCAGTACCCAAAAAGCCTTGCGAACCTGGCAAAAGCAACAGCAACTATCCGTAAACCCCAACCAATTGGTGGGTACGGTAACCACCAATGCCATGGCCAAAAGCCTAAAAGACATGGGGTATTTGGATCCTAAAATGCGTAATACGGTATCCGGGAAAGTCACCCATAGCGAAGGTACAAGTGTGCCAAAAATACGGTTACTGGCATTTGACATGGACTTAAAAGGCATAGGGGTATATAAAAAGCTTAAATTTTACAAGCAGCTTTTGGCCTTACGGGAGGGCCTCGAATATTTGGGAGAGGCAGTGAGCGATGCACAAGGGTTTTATGAAGTGGTGTATTACGACTGGATGTTTGCTAAAAGTGAACGCAAACGGGCTGATATCGTGGTATTCGCCATACAGAGCGATGCCATCATTGGACGGTCACGTTTGGTTCAAAATGCGTCGCGGTCTGCCCAAGATGTGGCTATAGTATTGGATGAAACCAAAAGAAAAAAAGGTGCTTACAAACCGCTGTATCAACAAGTAGCAAGTTTTTTGAAAGACAATGGGCTGAAAATAGCCGAAATGGGAGAAGAAGCGGAATACGTTTCCTTTGTTGCTGCCGAATTGGGCCTAGAAGAATTGCAGCTGCAATACCTGCTAAGCGCCCTAGCATTGAACAACACTGTGAAAGCGCGACTGGAACCAGAGTTGTTGTTCGGTTTGGCCAACCAAGATATTTCCTTGAGCTGGGAACGTATCGCTGCATTTTCCAAGGAGGTGTTATTGAGTGCCTTGCAGGAGGCCATTGCACAAAAAAACATCGATTCATTTTCAGAAAAGGCTATTCGTGATTTTATAGACCTATTACAATCTTGCGCGTTGGAAAAATCATTGGAACCCACTGGAAGTAACCCCAATATTACGGACGACCTTCTAAAGATATCCTTGCCGAAGAAACAAGATCGGGTTCAATTTTTAACGCTTAAAAAGGAATTTAAGGGTACCGATGAAAATGAATTTTGGAACGATTTCCTGCCCAGCAACAGTACGTTTGCCAAGAGCACGCTTAATAGCCTCCAAACCAACGATACGCTCTTTAAAATCAGCGGTTTTCATCCCCCCTTGGTCAAAGAAATTTCCAAAAACCAACCTCAAAGGTTGGAAAACTTAGTTCAGTGGGATACGGATAGATGGACAACGCTGATCAAAAAAGCAGACGTTCCGAAACATATCCCAGGAAAGACCAAGAACCAAAAAATCAAAAACTATGGTGAAGCCTTACAAAATTCTGTGAATACCCGTTTTGTATCGGCTGCACTGCAACACAAAATAAAGACCAAACAAGTACCGGTAAACTCTACCAAAATAGGTTCCTGCATCACCAAATTCTTATCCAAAACACCGGAATTCGATATTAAAACGGGGAATATCCGGGAACAGGAGGATAGGATAAAGACCATGGTAGGCCCGGATGAAGTACTTCAACAGCAGGTCTTAGATGAAATCAATGCTTTTCAACGGTTGGTGCGCATCAATCCGGATACTTCCTTGATCGGCCCCATGAAAACCCATGGTTTGACCTCTGCTATGGCTATTGCCGAATATCCACGAAAAACCTTTGCCCTGCAATTCGAAGCTGACTTTGGGGGAGAACAACAGGCATTGGCAATTTACGATACCGCAGTCTTGCATCACGCGGAATCCCACAGAATCGCCACGGGCATTGGAGCATTTACCGATAGATTCCTCCCGGATATCCTTGGAAGGCCGCTAAAGCCTGAATGGCTTTTGGAAAAGGCAAAAGAGCGCTTTCCGGGTTACAGTAAAGTGTTTGATGTAGCACTATGTGAATGTCAACATTGCAATTCCGTTTACGGGCCATCCGCCTATTTTGTGGATTTGATGCGCTATTTGGAACGCGGTGCAAAAAAAGATGGAAAAAGCCCGCTGGCTGTGTTCCAAGAACGCCGCCCCGACCTGTTCCATTTAGCATTGACCTGTGAAAATGCGAATACCTTGGTCCCCTATATCGATTTGGCAAATGAGGTGATGGAAAACTATATTTTCTATACCAAGGAAAACGCTACCCCTGTTGATGCCGTTGCCCAATTTTCAGTCTATCAATCGGCAGATATAGACAATTTTACAGTAGATGAATTACAGGCACAACCGCAATACATTCAAAAAGAAACCTATAAAAAGCTGTCCGAAAAGGTATACCCCTTAACCATGCCTTTTCATTTGCCCTTAGAAACGCTAAGAGGTTATGCACAACACTTGGGTACCAGTTGGCATACGATTCTTGATACCCTGAACCAAACTTCGACTGCACCGCAAACTTTGATTAGGGTCAATGCCGCTTATTTGAATTTATCAACCGTAGCATGGAATATTCTTGCAGGGGAAACGGTTGAGTTGGATACGGGCACTGCAAAGTTGTACCACTATTACGGGTATAATGGCGCATCTGGATTGAGAAACTTGCACCAAGTACCTACTTTTTTGGAACAAACACAGCTGACCTATATTGAATTGGTAAGCCTCTTAAAGACCCAATACCTTAATCCTGGGCTCTATAAAATCAACTATCTCGATTTTATTTTTAAGGAAGCCTCTTTGACCCCTGCTGAAATCTATTCCAATCTGGACAAGCTTTCCATTCCCGCAAATACTATAGCCGTTCTCCATTCGGACATCAGGGAAGCAATGGCCAACAATGACATAAAACCAAATAAATTCAAGAAATGGATAGAAGAAAACTTTGAAGCGATAAAAAACGTCTTGACCCTCCATCAAGA
>JBCBZA010000165.1:0-8248 GCA_039815575.1 Bacteroidota bacterium
AAGCTGTGGAGTACAAGCTTGGGGCCAGGGGATTGCGTTCCCTTTGCGAAGCGATTTTTACGGATGCCATGTTTACCCTACCCAGTTCGGAAGAAAACGAATTTAAGGTAACCAAAGCCTATGCAGAAGAGAAGCTATCTATGGAAACCATTAAAAAATTAAAGGCCGTTTCTTAAAGCATTAAAAGTAACGTATAAAAAAAAGGGGCCCCCTGGGCCCCTTTTTTTTGAAATTTTCTTTTTTAAACCGCTTTTTGGGTCACTTTGTTCAGCATGTCCATACAAACATCACTAATTATTTTTTCATCAGAATATAACTCATGTCCAAAATTGGGGACAACTTTAAAGTCAACTCCAACCTTCTTGGCCCATTTCATATTCGGTTTAAAAGTATCGCATTCTCCATAAATCAGATTGATGTCACAATGGGGGGCCTCCTCCTCAAGTCGAATTCGAGTTGGAGAAATGGCAGTCAATGACTTTACTGGCAATCCTTGAATCCCGGCTTTCCAAGCAATGGTTCCACCAGTACTAAAGGCCAAGACATGGCAAGGCTCCTTCTCTTTCTTCAATAAATGGGCCACTGCAGTGTCAATTCCGCCTTCCACAAAAGCCTTATGGATATTTTCCCCAGTCATTACAGGCAAGTCCATATTGGCAAGTTGTTGAATGTCATAAAACTCAATATTGTAATACTGTTGTAAATATCCGAAGTAAGACGTAATCCAAAGGCCTTTTTTAATGCCCCACATGTCTGATAAGACTAGTAATTTTTCTGCCATCATTTAATTTTATTGTAAGTTTTGGTGGTTTAAAGATGAGTACTTAACGGTGGATTCCCGAAAATATTGGTTCAGTTTCTATTTTTGTTCGATAAACGACTGAAAATTACGAAAACGTTTTCGTAATGTTGTGAAGAATGTATAGTTCGATGTATTTATTGTACCAATTGCTTGTTTAGCTCCATTAGTTCTTCCAAATACTCCCGTGAATTGGACAATCTAGGAATCTTATGTTGTCCCCCTAGTTTGTTCTTTGACTTTAACCAATCATAAAACAAATCTTCCCTGGCCATATGTACTCTGGGCATCTTTAAGGTGATGTTATTATAACGTTTGGCTTCATAATCCGAGTTCAATGATTTTAGGGCATTGTCCATTAACTCAATGAAATAATTAAGATTCTCAGGGGCCTTTCTAAATTCAATCATCCACTCATGGGAACCTTTTTCCCTACCATTCATGAAAATTGGGGCGGCAGTATAATCCTTGATTTGGGAACCTGTCTTTTTACATACCTGTTCCAGAGCTTCCTCTGCATTTTCAATAATCAACTCTTCACCAAAGGCATTAATGTGATGTTTGGTACGCCCTGTGATGCGAATTCGATAGGGATTCATAGAGGTAAACCTGACCGTATCTCCAATTTTATATCGCCACAAGCCTGCGTTCGTGGTAATCACCATGGCATAGTTTAGGCCAATTTGCACCTCCCATATGGGAATGGCTTTTTGTTCTTCTTTTCCATAGGAATCCATGGGTATAAATTCATAAAAGATACCATAGTCCAACATCAGTAGTAAGTCCTCGGAGTTATTCTGGTCCTGGATACCAAAAAAACCTTCGGAGGCATTATAGGTTTCATAGTAATTGAACCGTTTTCTTGGTAACAGTTTCTGATATTGATCTCGATAAGGCGCAAAACTTACCCCTCCATGAAAATATACCTCCAGGTTTTCCCAAACCTCAAATAAGTGTTTTTTACCGGTCTTTTCCAACACATTGTTCAGCAACACCAACATCCATGAGGGTACCCCCGCCAAACTGGTGACATTCTCTTTGATACTTTCATCAATAATTGCACTCAGTTTTTGTTCCCACTCACTCATCAAAGATACTTTGTTGCTGGGCGTGCTGCTGTATTCTGCCCAAAGCGGCATATTATCAATGAGTATGGCAGAAAGATCACCAAAAAAACTGCCATTGTCCTCATACAATTCCTTACTACCACCCAAACGTAAACTCTTGCCATTGAAAAGTTGTGAATTCTCATTATTATTTAAATAGAGGCATAACAGGTCTTTTCCGGATTTATAATGGCAATCTTCCAAAGCTTCTGAACTAACGGGAATGAACTTGCTTTTGGCATTCGTAGTGCCACTACTTTTCGCAAACCATTTAATGCTGGTAGGCCAAAAGACATTTTGTTCTCCTCTTCTAGTGCGTTCTATCATTGGAGCAACCTGCTCATAGCTTACTATAGGCAACCGCTCCGTAAAATCCTCATAGGTTTTTATGGATTCAAAATGGTGTATTTTCCCTACTTCGGTATCCTTGGCATAGGTCAATAAATGTCGCAACACCTCTTGTTGCACATCCATGGGATATTTTACAAAGAGCTCTATTTGATGGTACCGCTTTTTAAGCAACCAAGAAGCTATGGAATTAAATAACGGTATGGGCATTTTAGGTATCTTTAGCTGGCTACTTTGGTGAAGCGCTAAAATAGCTTTTATTTCAAATTACTTCAAAATAGCCAAAAACTATGTTGTACGAAGGGGTATTACGTAAAATGAGGACAGAAAAAGGTTCGCCCATTCAGTATTATTTAATGTTGGGAGATGATTTCCTTAACCTTAACCAAGCCCTAAACCGAAAGCTGAAAATTGAGTTTATTAAATACCAATGCCTTGGCACTGGCAAAAATGAACCCATCTACCGTCAAGGATTTTGTAAATCCTATTTTTTTGAATCTGCAGCAGCTGGAGATTGGATAATGCGCCCGGAACTCAGCAAAGCACACCTCAACCAAGAGGATCGCGACCTGGAGTACGAAAAAAGGATGCAATTGCAACCGCATATCGTGTATTTGGCCAATAGTAGCAATGTGAAGGTTGGTGTTACCCGTAAATCGCAAGTTCCTACACGATGGATCGACCAAGGCGCCCATGAGGCCATAGAAATTGTGGAAGTACCCAACCGTTATTTGGCAGGTATTACAGAGGTGGCCCTGAAAGCCCATGTAAGTGATAAAACCAGCTGGCAAAAAATGCTCAAAAACGATATTGAGGATTTGGACTTAACCGAGTGGCGAACAAAACTTAAATCCTTTATTCCCGAAGAAACCATTGATTACTTTATTGCAGATAATAGGGAAACCAACCTGGAATTTCCTGTATTGCAATACCCAGAAAAAGTAAAAAGCCTGAACCTCGAAAAAATACCATCTTACGAAGGCATTTTAAAGGGTATAAAAGGGCAATACCTCATCTTTGAGGACCAGACCGTTTTTAATGTGCGTGGTCATGAAGGTTATTATGTGGGTGTTGATATTAGTTAGAATTGCTCGAAATTAGAAGAAATAGAAAAGTCAAAAGTAAATTCCAGATTCGGATGAAACCAACCTTTATTATTAAAATCGCAATCACCACACTATTTATTTTTTCTTGCAAAACAAAAAATAAGGAAATTGTTTATGAGAAATTTCAAATGGCACAACCAGAAGAAGTTGGAATGAGTTCTGATAGCCTGGCAAAGATTGATAAAATGGTAAAGGACTTCGTTGAAGCTAAAAAATTTCCTGGTGCTGTAACCCTAGTCGCCAAAGACGGTAAAATTATTTATGAATCTGAAGTGGGATGGTCGGATTCTACCCGAGCTGAACCTTATAGAAAAGACCACTTGTTCCGTATGGCCTCTATGACCAAACCCATTGTTTCCGTGGCTGCAATGCAACTAATAGAAGAAGGTCATTTAAACTTGGATGACCCCGTAGGCAAATATATTCCATCATTTAAGACAACTGAGGTTCTCACCCATTTCAACCCCAATGATACCACGTGGACAAGTACAGCTTCTTTGAGTCAACCTACCATCAGGCAGTTATTGACACATACTGCCGGTGTACCCTATGGATTTATGAACCCTTCGGTGAATGGAGCAATTTTGGCAAAATATCGTATACCCGACTTAAGTACCCACCTTCCCATCACTATAGAAGAAACTATGACCAAAATTGGTGATCTTCCCTTAATTCACGAACCTGGAGAGAAATGGATGTACGGCCTAAACACAGATGTATTGGGCCGTGTTGTTGAAGTAGCTTCAGGCATGAAACTTGACGAATACATAAAGAAAAACATTACGAGTCCCCTTGGCATTAAAATGCTTGATTTCTATTTTGATAACTCGATGACCAATAATCTCACCAAAGTATTTTTATCAACTCCGGATAGTTCTATTATTCAGGCCTCTGATATGGGTCCGATGTACATTCCCAACTATCCAACCGAAGGTGCCAAGGAATATTTGTCAGGTGGAAGTGGCATGACGGGTACAGCAAGGGATTATTTTTTGTTCTGCCAAGCAATTCTTAATGACGGTCAGCTCAATAATACTAAGATTCTAAGTGCTCCAACGGCACGTTCTATGCACCAAAACCAAATAGATACCATAAGCTATCCTGGGGGCTCCGGAGTATTCGGATTTGGATTTGATGTGGCTAAAAATCATCCCAAAAGACCAGATGGCACTTATAGTTGGGGAGGTGCTTTTAGTACTGTTTTCTGGATTGACCCAACCAATCAACTGATTGTTATTCAATTAAGACAAGTGTTGCAATCTCCATTCAACCAAGAAATTAACGGCCAATTGGAAGAAATTATTTATAATGCCTTTGTTGATTCCTGAAAGTAGGAAAAGCGGTAAACCATCGACAATTATAGAGGTCGGTAGTAAACTAAATTAAATCTTCATTTGGTTCAGAGGCTATAATTTGTCAGCTCAATTGAAAGAAAATCCAAAATTATTGCTTTTGTTTTGTGGTATCCTTATTTTTCTTCCCCAACAAACCTCCCAAAATACTTTTGGCAGCGTCTTTTACCCCATCATTTTGTTGGGTGGAATCCCTCTGTGTGGTGTCTGTCTTTTTACCCCTCAATAGCCCATCCAATACTTGGGAGACCCCACTGGACTTAGTGGAATCCTTTGCCATAGAATCGTTGTCTTGATTCAACAAACCACCTAACAAATCTTTGGCTTTATCCTTGCCTTGGTCAAGCAGCTTTTGTTTTTGGATTTCTATTAGTTGTTGGGTCAATTTTGTTACCCCAGAAGTTAAATCCGTACTTACGTCAGGACTGGTATACCCACCTGAAATATTGGCAATTACAGGTATGGTTAGATTTTTTAAACTGTCGTCATCAATTTGGGTGATTAGGTTGTTCACTTCCGAACCTAAATATTTAGCGGGTACGTCCAATGTAGCTTGGTATTGGAGTTGCGCATCAAAAGTATGACTACCTGAGAGTTTGATGGCAATGTCTTTATAATTCAATGTAATGGGTTTCGTGGCTACGTTACCATCACTGAACGATAAGGCGGTTTTTAGGTCATTGAAGTTGAGGGCGTTTAAATCAATAAAATCAAACTGATTGTTTAGAGCCGCCAAGGTGGGGGCACTTTGGGTATCCACTTTAGCAGCCAGCAATTGCCCTAAAAGGTCACCAGAGAGCGTACCCAAATTTAGGGTCATATCATCTTTGAGGTTACCGGAGAGTTCAATGCTGGAATTTAACCTGCCTTGAAATGCCTGTGCTATGGGGGCAAGGGTTTTAAAGAGCTTCAAGGCCTGAAAAGACTCCGATATTTTAAAACCATCAATGCCCAATCCCATGTCAAAAGTTGTTATTTCACCCTTGGTACTCACGGTCCCATTGAGTGCTAATTTTCCATCAAAAATTTCAGAGCTCAGGTTCTCCAAAGTGGCTGTTTCATCTTTAATGATCAAGCGTCCTTTAAGGTTTTTTAGGTCGAGATTATCATATAAGACTGAGTTGGCGGATGCATCGATAGTCGCGTCCAAAAAGCTAGGTATTTTGATACGCTCCGCTGTTGGGGTAGTACCATCTTCCTCATCGATTTCTTGATTCCCGGTTTCCTCTACCGTAAAGTCGTTTACCGCCAAAGTGTTCGATTGGAGATTGAACCTTCCTTTTAGGTCTTCATCATTGAACATATAACCCAGTAGATTGCTCAAGGTTCCTTTGGCATTGAAATCGGTCTGACCTGTTTTGCCGCTAAAAGCATCCAATGAAACTTTATTGGGATTGAACGTTAAAGCAGCTTCTTGGATATCAACTGGGTTTTTCAATTCACCCGATTCATAATGAAAATCTTTTAGGCTGGCCTTACCGCTGGTTTTGGTATTTTGGTATTGCTGTTTTTCTAGGGAGGCCATATCAAAGGTGGTAGTAACATCGGCGTTCAATATTCCTGTCAGCGCATAATCAGTAGGCATAGGATAGGCCTTAGAGATATTGGCCAAATTGATTTTGCCATCACCATGTAAATTCACCTTTGTATTGCCAAGCAATTCCCTAATTTTGGCATTTAGGTTAAAGGTATCCTCGTCAATCTGAAAACTCAGTTGGTTGATGTTAATATAGGTATCTTCCGTAATCCCAGTTTCATTATTGATTTCGGTATCAATAAACACACTACGCACCGTTTTGGGCAGATCAGGGTATTTGAAAGAAGCATTCTGGGAATTGATCGTAATATTGAAGGTAGGAATATGGTCATCATCCACGATTCCCTTGAATTTACCGGTGACCTCAAAATTACCCGTAGTAGTGACCCCATCCAGATTGGAGGCGTAGGCTTCCGGAATCACGGCCAAGAAATTCTTAAAATCAGATGATGGTGTTTTAAATGAAATATCCACTTCCTGATTTTCCTCATTGACTTGTACAAAACCATCGAAAACCAAAGGCAATTGATTGACCAAAGCAGAATTTTCCAAAAAGGAATAGTTGTTTTCGTTCAAATCAATACCAATCAAAGCATCCAAAGCTATCTTATGCTTGTTAAGATATTGGGTGCCGCCCATTTCAAAGGAAACGAGAGCATCTGTATCGGTTTGCAATTTTGAATCCTCAAGAGATAGATTGCCTGAACCGGAATGGTTCATTTCGGAAATGATCAAATGTAGGTCTGAAGAAAAATCGTCATAAATCATTTGGGCATGGGTAATGGCATATTCCTGAAAGTCCAACGTAAAGCTTGACCCTTCATTCCCAATGGGCTCTTGTTCCGCTGCTTCTACTTCCAAAGCAATATCGTAATTGGCATTTCCCAAAGTATCCACTTTAATATGAAGTTTGGCTTTGTCCAGATGTAATTTTTTGATTCCAATCGGTTCATCAGCAGATTTAAAGAGTTCTTTGATGGACATTTCCAATTCAATATCTTCTGCAGAGAAAAGGGTATCTCCTTCAAAGGGGGCCTTATTGACCAGCGAAACGGCTTTCAGGTCTACGTAGGCTGCAGGAAAACTTTTGATCAAGCTTAGGTTGGCCTCCTCAAAATCTAGGGTTGCATTACTATTCTGATTGACCTTATTCTTAATAATATCAGCGATCTTACTTTCCAAAAAGAAAGGAAGGGCAACCAGCATCCCAACAAGGACCAATACTAAAGCTCCGAAAATCCGAAGGATTTTTTTCTTCATGGCGCTATTTTTTAAGTAAAACGAAGGAAAATCAATCCAATGATATTTCCTCTCCTAACTTTAGGTTAAATCTTTTTCTTAAAAGATATACGAACAAATAGAGCAAAGGGGTGTCGAGCAGCGCAATAAAAACCTTAAAAAGAAAGCCACTGATCACTAAGCCATAAAACATAGACCATGGCAATACCCCAAAAATGCACAAAAGACCAACTACGGTAAAGGTATCCGCGAATTGGGAGGTAAAGGTGGAAAAGTTGTTTCTTAACCAAAGATAGCGCCCCTTGGTAATACGCTTCCAAAAATGATAAATGGAAATATCAATGTACTGGGCAAACAAATAAGCCAGCATAGAAGCCAATACCCCTAAAGGTGAAAGTCCAAAAACCTCCTTAAACGTGGTATCTCCAATAGGCGAGGATGGGATTGCAGGGACCTCATTGGCCACAAAAATGATTCCCATGGAAAATACTGAAGCGAAAATACCGGCGGTAACTACTTGATTGGCCTTCTTCTTTCCAAAAATCTCAGAAATCAAATCGGTAATCAAAAACGTAATGGGGTAGGGTAAAATACCAACGGATATCTCAAAAAGTGGTGCCCCAAAAACCGTTACATCACCAAAAGGCCTCCAAAAAAAGAACTTTTGAAAGATAAGGTTGGACACGACCAAAGAGGTAATGAACAATGCTCCTAAATAGAGATAAACGCGGAATGCCGCCTTGTTATCCTTTGAACCCATC
>JBCBZA010000160.1:0-8597 GCA_039815575.1 Bacteroidota bacterium
ATAGTATCCTTAAATTGAAAATAGCTGTTTTAGGAGGGGGTAGCTGGGCTACTGCCTTAGTAAAAATGTTAACCGAAAATTTAAATCAAGTGCATTGGTATATGCGCAGCATATATGCCATACAACATATCAAACAGGAAGGTCAAAATCCGAATTACCTCAGTTCGGTACAATTAAACAACACCTATTTAGAACTAACCGATAATATTAACGAAGCTGTTAAGGCTTGTGATCTATTATTGTTCGTGATCCCATCTGCATTCTTGGAACAAGAACTGGATAAGTTGACAATCCCTTTGAAAGGGAAAATCATTTTCTCGGCCATTAAGGGAATTGTTCCAAATACGGGGAAAATTGTAGGGGAACATTTCCATTTAAAATATGACATCCCCTATTCCCATATTGGCGTGCTCACTGGGCCTTGCCACGCCGAGGAAGTTGCTTTGGAACGATTGTCCTACCTAACAGTTGCCTGTTCAGATGAAGAAAAAGCATCTTGTTTGTCAGAGCGTTTAAAAAGTCACTACATAAAAACTAAAATATCTAACGACATTATTGGTACGGAATATGCGGCCATGCTCAAAAACATTTATGCCATTGCAGCCGGAATCTCCCATGGTCTAGGCTATGGTGACAATTTTCAAAGTGTGTTGATGAGCAATGCCATTCGTGAAATGAAGCGTTTTATTGATAAAGTCCATAAGATGAAACGCAATATTAACAATTCAGCCTATTTGGGAGATTTATTGGTTACGGGTTACTCTACTTTTAGCCGTAACCGTATGTTCGGCAATATGATTGGGAAGGGTTACACAGTGAAGAGCGCCATAATGGAAATGAATATGGTAGCCGAAGGATATTACGCTACCAAAAGTGCCCATCTTTTGATGGAAAAGCAGGAAAAAAAGAGCAGAACCCCCATTATAAATGCCGTCTACAACATCCTTTACCAAGGTAAAAATCCAAAAAAAACCTTTAAAAAACTAACAGAAAAATTGGATTAGCCTTAAAGCGCCAAAACCTCGTCAGAAACACTTTTACCCCTTGGAATGGGATTGTTGCTCACATCTATTGTTATGGCATCATATGACCTTATATGATGTTTGTTTACAATATAGGATTTATGTACCCTAGTAAAATTTCTAGGCAATTGCTTTAGCGTAGCTTTAATGGTGCCATAGCTCGTTATTTTAGATTCGTCCGCTAAATGGTAGGTAACATAATTTCCCAATCCTTCTACAAATAGAATATCATGTGTCGGAATTCGATAGGTCCTTCGATTGGACCGTATTTCCAAGATTTCACTTTGAAAAGTTTGGTTCCTCTCCGATGCCCTTACCCAAAGTTGAAAAATTTTGATGCTCAAAATCAATAAAACTGTCGTATTGATAAGAACTATTGCACGTATCAGCATCATAAGATCGAAGAGGTTACTGCTTGAATCATTCAATAAAAGGTTTTCGTAAAATAGGTGAATAAATACACGTTGCAGTATGCCCCCAATCAAAAGTACTATTCCATAACCCGTCAAAAAAGCAACATACTTTTTACGCATCAAATATTTGGGCAACAAGAAGTAAATGGTTACATATACCGCAAGAATTCGAACCGGCATTAAGACGAACTCCAAATAAAACGAAGCCAAATATCCTTGTTCTTTTACCCAAATGAATCCAAAAAGAATATAATAAGCAGCCCAAAAAATTACGTGGGTGGCAATTCTAGATTTAAAAAGATAGAAATCCTTCACTTCTTCCATTTCTCGATTTCTTACGTCACACTACAGCGGCTTTTCGTATAAAAAAAAGGGAGGTAGGCATAAAAGAAAGCTAGCCTAAAAATAGCTGATCTAATTTTAAATAACTCTTAAAAAACAAATAGATGACAAACAAAACATTCTCCTTGGTAGTGATAGGTTTTCTTTTCTCAGTTTTGACTTCTGCCCAAATTGAAAAATTAGGAAGAAGGAGTTCCTGGGAGGCTCAAATAAATGAGCCCAAGTATATTCCAGGTGCTGAGATAGAGAGCATTAACCCTCGCAGTCCTCTGGACATTGCTGGTTTTTTACCAAATGATATTATTCTTGAGGTCAATGGAACGTTGGTTAAAGACGAAAATGTTTGGAATACCATAAGTTATAACCTTCGGGGTCAAGAAAAAACCCATATCAAGGCACTGCGAGGCAGTATGACTGTAGAGGCCGAGGTTCATTTTAATTCCCTGGAAAAGGAACAACATGACCTTTTAGACACCTATTATGAAGAAATTACCAGTAGGTATGGTATTACGCAAAGAGTAATTATTACTAAACCCAAAAAGCGAGGCAAACAACCGGCGGTAATTTTAATTGGCGGATTGAGTTGTTCCAGTATAGAGACCTACCCAGGTAGAAGAGGCACTAATTGGGGAAAAACAATAAAAGATTTGGTAGAGAAGTCAAATATGGTTGTTATGCGCATTGAAAAACCGGGAGTTGGTGATAGCAATGGGAATTGTGGTAAATCCGATTTTTTAACCGATCTGGAGGGATATCGAAGTGCTGTTGCACATCTAAAATCAAAACCTTATGTGGATACATCAAAAATCATTGTTTATGGCTCAAGTATGGGAAGTGCGTTGGCACCTCTTCTAGCTAACGAATTTAATTTGGCTGGTGTAATTTCGGATGGTACTTTTTTTAAGACGTGGTATGAGCACATGCTGGAGATAGAGCGACGAATCCTGTCCTTTAAAGGGAATACTGAATCCCAAATAGTTGAAAAAATGAACAAGTATTACATTCCCCTATATTATGGAATGCTCATTGAAAAGAAGACTTATCAGCAAGTGGTAGAGACCTACCCCGCACTTTCAGCATACAATTATCACGGTCCAGAGCATATGTACGGGCGCCCTATGGAATACTATCAACAACTTCAGGATTTTGATTTGGCAGGCGAATGGGAAAAACTAAAGGTACCGGTTCGGATACTTCGTGGAACCAATGACTGGATCATGTCTTCCTTTGATAATAACATGATTATACAAGTGCTGGACAAAAGTGGGCATAAAGACCATCTTTTGTATGAATATCCCGGTCTTGATCACTGGAATACTATTCACGAAAGGTCCAAGGACTCCTTCGAAGGAAAACCTGGCAAATGGGATCCAGGTACCATTGACCTCATTATTGAATGGGCTCAAAAAATGGTAGGGATGTCCTATTAAATGCGTTCTAATGAGAAGTTAGAGTGCAGTTCCAGCTCTTCCATCATTCGCTCTTGAAAAGCCAAAAGTTGTGCATCATCATATCCATAAGCTTTTTGCAAATCATCTAGAACAGGTGTTAGATGCGCCCTAACACTGTCTATATCAAAATACAAGCGCCCTGTTCTACGAATAAAGAAATCCATAGGGTTAGTCACCATTTCATGTTCCACACCAAATTTAAGTTCGGCTCGAATCATGCGTAAGGAAGCCTCTTCGTTTTTAAATCCCTGATATGCTTCAAGAATTTTTTCGGTCTGTTTTCCATATGTGGTTACAAGGTACCATGCATCATAATTGGAGAATCCATCCGCTTTGATCCTTTCATGGATTTCATTGATATATTTTTTGACGTGCTTCGACTTCTTAAAACTGTTCCCGCAGAGTGGGATTTCATCAGTATGGCATTCCTTTACCTCAATTTCGTGCTCTTCTTCCAATTTTTTGGTAATACGGTTCACCACGCGCTCTGCCATTTTCCGGTACCCAGTCAATTTACCTCCTGCAATACTGATAAGACCTGTATCTGACGTAAATATTTCATCCTTACGGGAAAGTTCCGAGGCGGATTTACCTTCTTCATGAATTAATGGTCGTACTCCAGCCCAAGAGGAAATAATATCATCCATTTCCAATTCGATATTGGGAAACATATTATTTACGGCTGATATTAAATAAATGGCATCGGCCAAATCAGTACGAATATCGTTCTTATCAGAGTTGTAATTGGTATCCGTGGTTCCCACATAAGTGATTTTGCCCCGTGGAATGGCAAACATCATGCGACCATCCGGAACATCAAAATACACGGATTGCTTGACAGGGAGTTTTTCGAACGGAAATACTAAGTGCACTCCTTTTGTTAAATGCAAGCGTTTCCCTTTTTTGGAATGATTGATGGACCGAAGTTCGTCAACCCAAGGCCCGGCCGCACTGATCACATACTTGGATTTAATGGCTACTTCTTTTCCTGAAAATATGTCTTGAGCGACAACTCCTGCCACCTGATTTTCTTCATAGATAAAGTCTTTTACCTCAGCATAATTCAATGCCATGGCCCCATATTGCAGACTGGTCTTTATATTTTCAATGGTCAGTCGTGCATCGTCCGTGCGATATTCAGCATAATAACCAGCCCCGTTTAATATTTTTTTAGGCAACAATGGCTCCAATTTTAAAGCCTGTTTTTTGTCCAACATTTGTCGTTTATCATCCCCTGTTACCTGGGCCAAAATGTCATAGACCTTAAGTCCTATGCTGGTAAGCCATTTCCCATACGACCCACCTTCAATAAGGGGTAATAACATTTTCTCAGGCAAAACCAGGTGTGGTGCCAATTTATGTACAATAGCACGTTCCGAGCCCACTTCTTTCACCAACCAAAAATCAAACTGTTTTAAGTATCGAAGCCCTCCATGAATAAGTTTTGTGGATTTGCTGCTGGTTCCTGAGGCAAAATCGCCTTTTTCCAAAAGGGCTACCTTAAGTCCGCGGGAAGCGGCATCTAAGGCTATACCTCCTCCAGTAATCCCTCCTCCGACCACAATTAGGTCAAATTCTACTTCAGATAATGCCTTGATGGTCTTCGTTCTATCCAAATTGGAAAAGCGAACAGTTTCTGTCATTGTAAAGCAATTTTTTGAGCATTAAAATTAGAGGATTAAAGCGCCATTTCAAAGAAATTGTCACGCTGTTTAGAAAGTACTGGACCCATATTCACATTCTATCCCGAATATCCAAATGGTATAGCACCTGTACCAATGGATCTGCTCCTCTTTCCTTAATGATCTTATGTTTCAGATTAGCCTTACATTTCTTGATAGCATCCCGATTTTACCGATAATCCAGCGCCATTTCCCAACAGGCACGTGTGCTCTAAAAACCCTGATAAGCAGGTTATCCAAATGTCAATCGATCCAATGTATCAACAATTTGGTTTTGCCAGAAATTCATAAAAATAAATGCGCAACAAGATTTCCCTTTCCACTAAAGGATGTATTCCTTTTCTAGAAAGTAATTTACCAACGCCTCTTTCATCAATACGCTTTGTTCACCAGATCTAAGCGGCGGAAGATGCTCTTTTAAAATATAATGTGGCCAGCCTTCCTCATCAAAAAAATCAAATTCATAGTATCCATAAGGTTCCAGTAATTTACAGATGGCAATATGCATTAGATTCACTTTCTCATCCTTTTTGAAATTCTTATTGAGCTGCCCTAGTTCTTGAACGCCAACCAAATAAATAATCCCATCTAAATCCAATGGGTCGCCATCTGAAAATTGAGCTGATAATTTTGCAACCAAAAGCTCCCAACGTTGCTTTAATAAGGTGTCCCTGACCATATCAGCAAAGGTAGGGATGAGCAAATGCTTATGGTTAAAAATCTTTAGAAAAAGACCATTGATAAGGATATCGCTACGGGATATACATAAAATCGAATTTAATAAATAATTGATATTCAATTATTTAAATTTGTTTCCTCAGAAATTTAACTACAGTCATGCAAAACAAAGTGATTTCCGAGAAAAGTCGCCACGGAAAAAAAACTGAACAACTTGTGGAGCTTTCCATTACAAGGAAAATAAATGGAAACCATCTTATTCTTTTAGCTATAGTCCTTTTCTGTTGTCTCCTTTTATTTCTTAAGTTTCCCTTCTGGGCGATCTCCCTATTTGGTGTAGGGATGAGTGTTATATTGGTTGTATTATATCTCATCCGAGGGACTCAAATTGTGTCCGATTTAAAAGAGAAAGAATAGGAGGAGGTTTTTCGAGAAGACCTATTTTATTATCCATCTATTGGTTTTCCACCTATGCACTTTGTCCAATAGTTTATATTTGCCCAAAACACCTCCATGAGTTTTTTGGATATTGTTCTTGGCATTCTTTTGGCATGGGGTCTTTACAAAGGCCTGACTAACGGCCTTTTTGTAGAACTTGCTTCCCTTGTAGCCTTGATCGCTGGTATCTTCGGTTCCATTCACTTCTCTTATATCGCTGGAGATTATCTATCGCAAAATATGGATTGGAACCCAAGTTACATTAAGGTAACTTCTTTTATCATTACGTTCATAGCCATCGTTCTATTGGTGCATTTTGCAGGAAAACTGCTGACAAAAATAGCTGACTTTGCCATGCTTGGCCTTCTCAATAAAATTGCAGGAGGGATTTTTGGAACACTCAAAGTGGCCATAATACTGGGAGCGCTACTTGTATTCTTTGAAAAAGCCACTGCTTCTTTCAACTTTGTTAATGAGGAAACCCAAAAAGAGTCCATTCTTTATCGACCTGTTCGTGATATTGGAGCGTTTGTCTTCAATAGGGTTTTCAGGAACACTAATGATTCCGTTGACACAAAATAACAGGCTCCAAATTCCAGACATCGACACTTTTGCGCACTTGAACCCATCCTAATTTTTTCTACTATCGATTAATGGTACTACTGGCCCGATAAGCCGTGTAAAATCACACGAAATGTTAGATTTATTCGATGAAATTACATTTGTATTTCATCGATAAGCCCTTATTTAACGCTATTTTGCAGATGAGCGAAAAAATAGGTTCAATCACGGATAATTTACTGGTTCTGCACAGTTCATTTCTACTTTAGCAACGTAAAGATTAACACTAATCGCTTAAGTTTTGAAAAAAATATTCCCCCATTATATTTTAATTGTCCTTTGTGCAATTGCATTGACTTCTTGTTCCTCCACATCAGTTTCGGAAGAAGAGGAATTGTTTGAAAATGGAACCACCTCAAAGGTTGTGGTTGAATTATCCACACAAGAACAGGATTTGATTAACCTGGTTAATATACACAGGACATCCCAGGGGTTAAATGAGCTGGAATTTAGTCCTGAGGCATATCCGTATGCTGCGGACCACAACAAGTACATGATTTCCAAAGGAGAGTTAAGTCATGATAATTTTAATTCCAGAGCCTCCTCGGTCTCCGAAATTACTTCTGCCAATTTTGTTGCAGAGAACGTTGCCAAGGACTATCTGCTTGTAGAGGATGCTTTTCAGGGATGGTTGAATAGCACATCCCATAAAAATACAATTGAAGGTGACTTTACCCATACCACGTTGAGTATCGTGGCCGACACTGAGGGCAATCCATATTATACGCAGATTTTCTTCAGAAAATAAAGAATTAGATTCGAGTTTTATATTAAGTGTTTTAATTAAGTGTTTTGATGGTTTTAAGGAGCCCTGCCTAGGCAGGGCTCCTTATTTATTTTGTATAGGTTTTGTACCTTTCCAAAAAAGAGTACATGGCAATACAACCGCCTTTTAATATCAATAAATGGTTAGTTGAGAACCGGGACACACTTAAACCTCCTGTTGGCAACAAAAATTTGTATAAAGATGCTGGTGATTATATTGTCATGGTAGTTGCAGGGCCAAATGCTCGAAAAGATTATCATTATAACGAAACCGAAGAACTATTCTACCAACTTGAAGGTACCATTGAGGTGCATATTCAAGAAGATGGACAAAAAAAGACCATGAAGCTTGGTCCCGGTGATATGTACCTGCATCCTGCAAAAATTCCACATTCCCCCGTACGTCATGAAGGTTCTATTGGTTTAGTGATTGAGCGAAAAAGGAATCACATGAAAGTAGATGATGGTCTATTATGGTACTGTGAAACTTGTAACCACAAGCTTTATGAAGCTTATTTTACTTTAAATGATATTGAAAAGGACTTTTTGGGACACTTTGAGCACTTTTATGGCTCGGAAGAATTGCGAACCTGTGATAAGTGCGGCACGGTAATGCCCGCAGATCAACGTTTTATTAAATTAAGATGATTGTAGTTGCTAAACTTATAGTTGTATTGGTTGCAATTTTGCACCTTTATTTCCTTTGGTTGGAAATGTTCGCTTGGACCACCAAAGGACCAAAAGTATTTCGGAATTTTCCCAAGGAACTTTTTGAACCTACCAAATCCATGGCCGCCAATCAAGGCTTATACAATGGTTTTCTTAGTGCTGGATTAATTTGGTCCTTGCTTATTACAGACTCTGATTGGTCCATGAATATTGCGATTTTCTTTTTGGGTTGTGTCGCCATGGCAGGAATTTATGGTGCCATCAGCGTCTCTAAAAGGATATTTTATATTCAAGGGGTGCCCGCCCTTCTGGGAATACTTGCTTTTTTACTTTCCTAACGAGGCGAAGACTATGAATCTTTGTAGTTTTGTTGCGCTTTTAACAAAACCCTTTTAAATAGTTATAAATCTCAGAAACAATGGCTGCTTTCGGTATAGACGAAGTTTTAAAAACACTAGGTATAAAAGAAATTAATCATGGTACTTCAACCGGTAGTAAAAGCTTTGGTTCTGGAGA
>JBCBZA010000174.1:0-7844 GCA_039815575.1 Bacteroidota bacterium
CGGTTTTAAGAGTAGAAATTACGCCTTAATTGGCCGTAATTGTTTGGTTTTACTGTACTTTTTTGTGCTAAATGAGCAGTGTTCCACAACTGAATTAAGAAATAGAAGGATCCATTTACCTGGGAATTACTTTAACGACAAAAAGAGTTAAAATTCACGATGAAAACGTTAAACAGTAAAAAATGAAAATAACAGTAGTCGAATAAAATGAACCAAATACTATTTAAAATAAAATCTTGTTTGCGGTATGTAGTTGTGTGTGGGTATATTTATTAATTACCTTTTATCGTATTTGCAAAATTAAAGGCTGTAAAAACAAGGTTTTCATAACTGTTTTCCATGGCTTCTTCCAAAGACTGAAAATTTTTTAAAATGGAGTTTGCATAGGTAATTCCCAGTTCTATCTGTTGTTTGGTAGAAAGTGCAACGACACCACAAAAAGCTGCCACGGGAATATTACATGCCTTGGAGGATTCCAAAACGCCAGCAATAGTTTTTCCAGCCAAGGTTTGATGGTCCAGTTTTCCTTCACCTGTAATGATCCAGTCCGTATCTTGAAGGGCGTTTTCAAAATCGGCCAATTCTTTGATTAGGTTGATACCGGAAATCAATTTACCATCCAGGAAAACCACGGCCCCTCCACCAAGACCGCCCGCAGCCCCAGAACCCCGGATTTCCTGTACGTTGGTTCCGGTACTCCTTTGAAGTATGGAAGCGAAGTTTTTAAGTCCTAGATCCAATTGCTCAATTTGTGCTTTGGATGCTCCCTTTTGACCGGCATATACATAGGCCGCCCCTTGGGGTCCATAAAAAGGATTATTTACATCACAGGCTATTTTGAATGCTGTCCCTTTTGCCAATGATTCTTTTGGGGATTTAATGGTAGCAACCTTGCCCAGATTTTTACCGGTTGGGGACAGGCGTTCTCCCTCACCATCAAAGAACGAATAGCCCAAAGCCTGGGCAACGCCCATACCGCCATCATTTGTAGCACTTCCCCCAATGCCTACAAGTATCTCTTTCGCCCCTTTCTCCAGGGCATCCAGAATTAACTCCCCAGTACCCAATGTGGAAGTTTCCATACAGTTGAGTTCGTTGGATTTCAGCAGTCGATGTCCGGAAGCCTCGGACATTTCAATAAAGGCTGTTTTCCGATGGTATGAGAAAAGGTAGGGGGCTTTGATTTTTCTAAACAAGGGGTCATGCACCTCCACTTCAATCACCTCTGCACCTAAATAGTCCTTAACTACCTCCAAAGTACCATCTCCACCATCCGCCAAGGGTTTTTTGAGTATTTCCGCCGAGGGAAATACCATTCGAATACCTTCTTCAACGGCATTACAAAACTCGAACCCCGTAAGGGAACCTTTAAATTTATCCGGAGCTAAGACGAATTTCACGGAAATAAAGCTAACTCAAAATACCGGGAAGTGAAAGACTTAAAATGATGATGATGATAAAAAATCCTACCAAAATACCCACTTCCTTTTTTCCAGAATAGAAAACGACCTCCAATCCGTCGTTGACCTTTTTCTTTATGAGGACGCTAATGACCCACGCGACAATCATGGTTACCACACACCCTATGGCATTCCACCAAAACCAAAATACTTCAGGTACATAAAGCCATAAATACATATTGAAGAGAACGCCTACAATGATACCTATATTCGCACCTAGAGCATGGGTTTTTTTAGTAAGTATAGCTAAAACAAAGGCCGCCAATATTGGTCCATAGAAGACCGATCCTACCTTATTGATCACTTCGATGACAGTACCTTCAATATTCCCCGCAAAAATGGCAAAGAAAAGACAGACCAATCCCCAGAATATAGATAATAATCTCGAGTAGCTGACATACTGTTTGTCAGAAAGTCCTTTTTTATAACGTTTAACAAAATCCTCCATGGTTACAGCCGAAAGCGAATTCACCGCAGAACTTAAGGTGGACATTGCAGCTGACATAATGGCTACGATTAAAATTCCGATTATACCATTGGGCAAGTACTTTAAAATGAATACAGGCACCATCAAGTCCGGTTTTTTGCCTTCTAGGGAATCGATATTTGTTTGGTATACGGAATCAACCAATTCTTGAAAGCCGATATCTTGAAAAAACAAGGTGCCTAAAATCAACCCCATAATACAATAGGTCAAGGTCACGGGGAAACGTAAAAGACCGTTGGCCAATAAGAGCTTTTTAATGGTTGGCATCCCCTTTGCAGATAACATTCTTTGCGTTATATGCTGGTCCGTACCATAATAAGAGGCATATAAGAAGAAACCGCCAATGACCATGGGCCAAAAACCAAATTCATCATTTTTATCAGCATTGTCAAACCCCCATTTACTGAAATCAACTGCGGTCAATCTATCTGAATCGACATGCGTCAAAAAATTATTAAATCCACCCAATTCACTAATTCCGTAAATCATACAAATTACTATCCCTAAAAAGAGGACTGACATCTGAATAACATCACCCCAGATAACAGCTTTCATTCCTCCCTGAAAAGAATAAATCATTGTGATAATTCCTATGATCAATACAGAAACCCAAAAATCAACCCCTACTGTAGCCTGTAGTATCAGGGCCATAGTGTATACCATAACCCCCGTAGCAACAGAACGGCTTATCTGAAAAACCAGACTTATCAGTAGTCTTGAGGAAGCATCAAATCGTTTTTCCAGATATTCATAAACGCTCACAATTCCAGATTTATATAAGGTTGGAATCACAGCGACCAATAGGAATGCCATGGCCAAAGGCACTCCAAATTCAAAGGTCAACCACTGTAGGCCGCCCCCGTCCTTCAAGCCAACAAATGCTGGGGCAGAGATAAAGCTGATAGCGGAAAGTTGTGTGGCCATAGTGGATAGGCTCAATGGCAACCAACCCATACTTCTTCCACCAAGAAAGTAGTCGCCTGAGCTTTTGTTTTCCTTGAAGAGGTAACCAATACCCAAAAAACCTACGAGATAAACGATAATAATGATATAGTCTACATAGTTCATAATTTCTTTTTTAGTTGGTTTTTAGCCCCGTTCACCCAATCTTCCTTGGTCATGGAAAAAAGAAGGGCGTCTGCACGACCTTCACCCTTGATGGATGGGAAGAAATTTCGAAGTGTTCCTTCGTGGGTACAGCCTATACTTTTCATTGCATTAATGCTTGTTCCATTTTCAGCATGTGCTCCAAGGCCTACCCTACACAGATTCAACTTTTCTAGGGCAAATTCAAAAAGCAAATACTTACAGTTCTTGTTCAGACCGGAACCACGATAGGGTTTGCCATGCCATGAGTATCCCAGTCTGATGTTCTTCAATTCCTCCGAATAGTCAAAAAATCGAGTGCTACCAGCATACTGCCCCACTCTTTTATCATAGACCGCAAAGGGATATTCTGCTTTTTCATTTCTGTGTTGGATGGTATCCTTTATATAGCATCCGAAGTTGGAACTCCCATCGGATCGCCCTAAAAAAAACTTCCAAATATCAGGATCATCTACAAGGCCTTCCAGTTTGGAAATATGTAGTTCCCGTAAAGGTTCCAACCGCACTATGGCATTCTCCAAAATATAATCCATTGAAAAATCCATCGTTGCTTTTTTACATTGTTTCTTCTTCCGAAATCAAATCAATAAGGAGTGCGGCACTCCAGGAAAAATTGGCGCCGCCGTAACCACTCTGATTAGAGTCGGGATTGTTCTTCCTACAGTCAAAATATTCATAGAACCCAAATTTTTCGACAAGCTCTATGGAATCCTTTTTGACCCTATCGGCCAAATCACGGTGTCCATGTTTTTTCAACCCGTGATATAACATCCAATTTAGATTGATCCATACAGGACCTCTCCAATATTTTCTCGGATTGAATCGAGAGTGATCGGGATCAAAAGAAGCACATAGATACCTGCCTTTTCCACCAAACCGGTCCGTCAGGTTCGTCACCAGTCGTTCAATTTTAATTTTATCCGGGGCTGCAGAAAATAGCGGTGCAAAAGATGAAGAGCAGATATAAGGGAGTTGCTTTTTACTTTTTAGGTCATAATGGACATAGGCTCCCAAGGCTTCATGAAACAATTTGGTATTTAAGGAATGGATACTTTTTTGTTGTTTCTTTTTTAGATAGTCAATTTTATCCTGATGGTTTCCTAAGGATTTATACAATCGTATTAGGGATTCATTGGATGCTATCAAAATACCATTAAAAAGGGGGTCTTGGACTAGGAAAGGAGAGTGTTCCGCAATCTTTGCATCATCGTAGTGATATGTTTTGGCAATATCAATGATGTGCAAGTAATGATCGTATTCCCGTTTGGAGGGCCTTTGTGCAGGATCCACATGGGTGGTATCCCTTCTTTCAAAAGTGTATTCAGGAGGATTCATCGTCTGCCAAATATCATCCCAGACTGGGGAGTTGTCCGTGCCGGATTCCCAATTGTGGTAGATATAGACCAATCCCTCATCATGGATATCCCTATTTTCATAGAAATAAATGTGGTTGTCAAAGACACAATCGATATGATCCCTGATAAATACCATCATATCTTCCTTGTCCTTTGCAATACGTAAAAGGTGTTCTAAAATAAACCCAAAAACAGGAGGCTGTGTCATCCCCGTGGAACGATATTTTCTTGAGGATTGTGGATGTAGTTTGGACTCGTGGAAATCAGGCCCCGGAAAATAGGAATCACTTTCATTATGAAAAATGATGTGTGGGATAAAACCATTATCCCATTGGGTATCAAAAAGGGTTTTGATTTCCTGCTTGGCCTTTTCCATATCGAAATGGGCCCATCCCAAAGCTATGAATCCAGAATCCCATTTCCATTGGAAAGGATATAGACCTTCACTGGGAATGGTAAAACCTCTTTTCTGAAAATTATTGTGAAGGATTTCCTTTGCCCTTTGTAACAGAACATCTTTCATACCATTGTACACATTTAAAAACATGCTGGCGGTCAACAACCCAACCGCCAGCACGATACTTAAATTAAACTAACTTAAACTAATAGGGTTGTAATCAAAAATTAAATGTTGCTGTAAGAAAGAACCTTCTGGGGAGGATAGGTCGCCCAAAGAAAAATTCTCCATCATCTACCTGGCCTCCAATACCTGCCCTTGGATTTCCTTCTGTCAATCCAACGCTGTCAAAAAGGTTGAAAACAGAGGCGCCTAAACGTACGGAACTTTCTTCTTCCAATCTAAAAGTATATCCAAAACCAAGTCTGGCGATGGTTATCGCATCCAATTCTACATTATTGGTATCGTCCGTAAACTTACTACCTGTATGATTTAGGGTAAAGTTGGCATCAAAGGCACTATTGTCATAGTTTACCCCAATACTCCCAAGCAAATTGGGTTGTCTTCCTATTTCATTACCTTCATTGATATTTGAGGTTGTTCCATTTGTAAGGTCCGTGGTTTCATTTTTGGTAATTTCATGATCCTGCCAAGTTGCCGTACCGGTAAGGCTAAAGTCTTCAGCAAAACGATAGTTCCATGTGGCTTCAATACCAAAGGTAGAGGTCGTCTGCTCGCTACGTCTTTCATCTACCAAGGAACCATTTACTATAGCCTGGTCCAAGCGAATACGATCACTGAGGTTTACAAAATAGCCGGCAATAGATCCTGAGAATGTGGAGGTCCCAAACTTGGCGCCCCCTTCAAATTGTACCAAGGTCTCCCCCTCGTAGTTGGATTCTCGTATACCTGGTGTTGGTGCAAAACCGCGTTGTTGAGGGAAGAAAAAGCCTCTTGAGAAGTTGGCGTAGAGATTGGTGCTTTCCGTTAATTCATATAAACCCGCTATAGAAAAGGCCCAATCCGTAGCATTGATTTCGGCCCTGGTGAAAGAGCCATCTGCAAAACGAACAGTACTTAATTCGGTAGTCAGTTCAGGATTGTCATATACCTGAAAGTCCTCCAAACCTCCGTCACTAAAGGTTCCAGTGGTATTTTCTACGCGAAATCCAACATCGACCCTCCAACGATCCAAAACAATTTCATCCGTTAGGTACACAGCTGTTCGGCTCTGCGATAAAAATCGATTGGTTGTCTGGCCAATACGATTATAAATACCCCCATCGGAGAAAACTACATTTCCTCCACCAGCATCCGTAAAACTAAGATTGACCAGTCTGGGGTTGTTGTTGAACTCGGAGAGTACGCGATATTGGAAGTTCACATCCTCCGCATCACTTCGAGACAAAAATGTTCCCAAGGTAAAGGTGTGCTTGTTATCGTTGGATTTTAGAATTAAACTAGCTTCCCCTGCAAAATCTTCCAAAGGACGTAATCTGTCAATATGTAGATTTTCAACAACAAGATCGTTACCATTGATCTGAGAACCGTCCCCACCTTGATAGGTGGCCGAAAATCCCGTATTCCCGGGAACTACCCGATCCCCTGTTGCTGCTACATAGTCCGATAGGCGTATGGGGTTACCAAAGTCTCCATTACCGCCGACGTATAAGGCAAAATTATGTTGATAGTCCGCGTAGCGTATTTTGGACTTGAATCGAAGTAAATCGGTGAGGTTATAGGTAAACTCTCCCAAAAGGTATCCTCCCTTGGTAAATACGCCATCCTCAATGGGGCTTTCGTAGACGCCGCCTGGAGTCAAGAAGGAAGTTTCTTCAAGTTCACCGGATAATAATTGCTCTACGTCGTCCCCATCATTACCGGCAATGCGTTCCCTGGAACTTCCGGAGAGGGGTAGGGGTAAGAAGAACTGTGCTTTATCATTAATATATTGACCGTGAAGGGTAAAAGATCCCCGATCAAAACGCTTTTTAATATTGGCCCTTAATTGAAAACCCCTTGTGTCCAATCCAGTTTCTATAGGGCCGTCGTCCTTTCGTATAAAACCTGTAATGGCATAAAAGGTGTTGGAATCCTCACCGCCCAACTTACCACCGGAATAAAAGTCAGTTTTTAAACGTCCCCGACTCCCCCATTCCGTATGGATAATATTTCCGGGATTGGTATCCCCAGTTTTGCTGGTGTAATTGATAAGTCCCGCAACAGAACCAGCACCGAAGAGTACTGCAGCACCCCCACGTACAAATTCAACACCTTTGAACCCAATATCGGGTCGGGCATAGACATCATGTGCCGAAGAGTTTAAGCCAAACGTACTGATTAGGGGAATACCATCGTATTGTAAAGGATTAAATACATACTGTCCACCTGAAGGTAGCCCTCTTACAAATAGGTTTGTAGCGGTTTCACCACCACCCCCTTCAGCAGTGACCCCTGGAACATCCCTAAGAATATCCGCTTGACTATTTGCGGAGAGCTTGGTGATTTCAGCAATCTTTTTGGAACTAATGGAAAGTGGGGCTTGTTTCTGAGACCTAAAAGTACTGGTTGCAGATAGTACCACCTCATCCAATTGTTGGCCGCTTTCTTCGAGTACGATATCCAAGGTAACTGGGCTTCCATTGAGATCTACGGTCTGTTCCACAGTCGTAAATCCAATAAACGAAAATCGAATGGTTTGGCTACCAGTTAAGTTCGTGGTCAACACAAAATTTCCATCAAAGTCTGTGGTGGTACCTTCCGTAGTACCTACAATAATAACATTGGTGCCTAGAACGGGCACTCCAGCCACATCTTTTACCGAACCCGAAATTTCGGTTTGTGCGAGTACACCATTAAAACAAAATAGTGCAACAATTGCAAAGACAAATTTTTTCATAATACATAAGAATAGTGAATCGAGTAACGTGTTAGTTTTAACGAATCGGTTAATTTTACCTTTAAATTATATCCCGCGCGTCGTGCCCGAAGCCCTGATAGGCCCGCGCCACCATCCCGGCGAAGTCGTCCTCGGCGAA
>JBCBZA010000278.1:0-2267 GCA_039815575.1 Bacteroidota bacterium
AAAGGGAGATGCTCTACCAACTGAGCTATCAGGTCAAAAAATAGGGCGAAACAACAAAAGCTTGTGTTAAGCGGCTGCAAATATACAATCCTAAATTTATTAATCAAGCTCAATTAATGATAAATTTGGTGATTATACGAACGCTTGAAAATTTAGGCATGAAAGTAGTGTTGTTGGGCTATATGGCCAGTGGAAAATCCACGATAGGGAGGTTGTTGGCCGCTAAACTTGGTTATGATTTTATTGATTTGGACGAAGAGATTTCTAATCAAGTGGGCATGGATATCCCAAAAATTTTCTCGGAAAAAGGGGAAATTTTTTTCAGAAGGAGGGAAACGGAAGTGTTGATGGATATTTTAAAAAGGGATACCCAAATCGTCCTTGCATTGGGTGGTGGCACCCCCTGTTACGGACAAAATATGCAATTGATAAAAGAACATACCCCAAATTCATTTTATCTTAACCTTTCCATACCAAGTTTGGTAATGCGAATATCAGGTGAAAAGGAACAGCGACCTTTGGTTGCTCGCATTCCGGATGAGGAGTTGCCGGAGTTCATTGGAAAGCATCTTTTTGAAAGAAGCCCATTTTATTCTTTGGCGGACCATACCATTTTTGCCCAGGACAAAACCGAGGAGCAACTTATAGCAGAGATAATGCCTTACCTAGTTTAAATAAACCGCGTACTTTTTGGAACTAAAATCCACTTGGATGTGCTCGTGGAGCGATGTGGATAATGAAATACCCTTGTAGTCTGCCTTGACGGGATATTTTTTGTGGTTTCGATTGACCAGAACGGCAGTTTTCAATTGTTTTAAGGGTGTTTGTAGAAAGTGATGGACCCCATAGATCAAAGTAGTGCCAGAATTTAAGACATCATCGATTAGAATAACGGATTTGTCTTTATAGTCACTTTCTTTCAGGGAGGTAGTAACCCCACTATGTAAAGGGTTTTTCTTATCCATGCTCACCTTGCAGAGCGTTATGTCGGCAGCTGTTATTTTGTCCAATACCTTCGCTATCTTCTTGGCAAAAAGCGAACCTCCTCCTTCAATACCGGCAATAATGATTTCTTTCTCATCCACATTTGCCTCATAAATTTGATAGGCAATCCTATTTATTTTGTGCTGAATTTGTTGATGGTCAAGTATCCGATTTGTCATCAATACACTTTTTTAAAGCGCTATGCTATACCAACAAAGGTAATCAATCCTTTGGTTTGGGCAGCTGTACATCGTCGTCTGAAAGGTACTGATCAATATCCCTTCTATCCTTTTTTGTAGGTCTCCCCAGCCCTTTTTTTCTGTAATGCTTGTTGGCAAATTTTAGCAGTTCATTGGTTTCAAACTCTTCTTTTGGGGTGGTATCTTTCCTGTAGATATCGACCAGTTTGGCTCCAACCCTACTTTCAGGGACATCCAAAACGGTAAGTTGATAATCAATTTGGTTTTTGCGAATTATAATGGTATCCGTGGGGTAAACTTCCCTGGAAGGCTTGACCACATCTCCGTTAATCCTCACTTGTCCTTTTTTACAGGCTGTGGTGGCCATATTTCTAGTTTTGAAATACCGGGTACTCCAAAGGAATTTATCAATGCGCATAAAACGAAAAAGCCCCAAAATTAATTAGGGCTTTTCATAATTCCAAAACTAAGACCGTTAGTTGGATAGTTTTATAGAGCTGATTCGGTCTTTCCATCCACCTCCGTTCCTAACCTGTCTTAGTTTTCTGTAACCCTTGGATTGCCCACCTCTAGCGTCAAGCACAATGCTCCTTCCTCCATAATTTGTGTGCTCATAAAATCTTGCGAAGACGTTTCGAGCTATTACAGATTCAAGTTGATTATCGGGGTCTCCAAAAGGATATATTCTATCGAAAGTATAGCAGTTTAAGGGACCGCCGCATCCAAACGTTGTCAATGAGGACCAAAGGGATGCATTTTTAAAGTCCTTTAGTCTTGCCACTTCTCGTCCATCCGCGGCACAAGACCCTGGGCCTGACCAGCAATTGGAAATCCAGTCAAAATAACCCCGAGTGTCATAGCAACACTTATAGTATAATTCAAGATTTCCTTTTTGATAAGCCGTGTTTGAGTTGGAAGCTGAATTGGATTTTTTAATAGTTGTTAGAGGTTTGCCTACATCCTCTAGATATTTGGTCAATTCAAAATCATTGCGAAGCAAAACAATGTTAGAGTCGTTTACATAATACTCAATATAATTTTCATTACTTAGAATGAAGTTTTCAATAGTAGACGCATTTTCAC
>JBCBZA010000012.1:0-40953 GCA_039815575.1 Bacteroidota bacterium
ATTTCTGGGCCAGCTGGTGCCCTCCGTGCCGCGCCGAGCATCCAAAATTGCTCGAACTGCAAGCCAGCGGCGTGCCGATCATCGGGATCAATATTCGTGACACACAAGCAAACGCCGCCCTAGATCATAAAGATCCGTATACCTTGTTAATTGCCGTATTGCTTTCTGCGCAAAGCACGGACGTCCGTGTCAACCAAATTACGCCACTCTTGTTTGCCAAAGCGAACAATCCCTATGATATGGTAAAACTATCGGTGGAGGAAATTAGGGAAATTATCAGACCCGTTGGTTTGTCGCCCATGAAGTCCAAAGGCATCCATGGTCTTTCCCAAATATTAATTGAAAAATATGAAGGTAAGGTTCCCAAAGAAATTACATTATTGGAAGAACTACCCGCCGTTGGTCATAAAACAGCTAGTGTTGTGGTATCACAAGCTTTTGGCATTCCCGCCTTCCCGGTAGATACCCATATTCATCGATTGATGTATCGCTGGGGATTTTCAAATGGGAAAAATGTGGTTCAGACCGAAAAAGATGCCAAAAGGTTGTTTCCTAAATCACTTTGGAATCGATTACACCTTCAAATTATTTGGTATGGGCGTCAGTATTCCCCTGCACGGGGTTGGAAGCTTGAAAAGGACGTGATTACCGGAGCAATTGGCAGAAAATCAGTGCTCCATGCGTATCATAAAAATAAAAAAACCGCCTAATTGGCGGTTTTTTTATTTTCAGTAAGCAACTTCTAGTTCAAAAAGCGCTCAAAAGTTACATTTTCGTAATCGGCTACCTGGTACGACCTTGAAAAAGCCATTAAAAAAGAAACTGTTTCGGGCCTAGCCTTTAATAATCCGCAGGTTTTTGGTGTTTCAGAGTAAATTTCTTCCATATTCTAGCGTTTAAATTCCATATAAAAACGCCAGTATTTAGGAAATATTGCTCGGTTCGACCTAATGCAGATTAATTCGTTAAAACGATATTATTCCGTTCTACAATTTTTCTAAGGTTAATCAAGGCGTATCTCATTCGTCCTAAAGCCGTGTTGATACTAACATCAGTGTTTTCAGCAATTTCCTTAAAGCTCATATCTTTATAGATACGCATGATCAATACTTCTTTCTGATCATCGGGAAGTTCATCGATTAAATAGGTCAAATCACTATCAATCTGATCTTTAATCATTTGCTTCTCCACATTTAACTTGTCATCCTTGATAACGGAGAAGATATTAAAATCCTCGCTACCCTCAAACTTGGGCATACGTTTGTTCTTTCTAAAATGGTCAATGATAAGGTTATGTGCAATTCGCATCACCCAAGGTAAGAACTTACCCTCTTCACTGTAAGAACCTCGTTTTAGGGTTTTGATGACTTTTATAAAAGTATCTTGAAATATGTCTTCGGCAACATCTCGATCAAGAACCTTAGAATAAATAAAACTTATGATTTTTTGATTGTGGCGGTTGATTAAAGTTTCGAGGGCCTTTTCTTTACCACCGATATATTGTTTGACCAATACAGAATCTTCGATTTGCAGTTCCATACAAATTACTTTTTTGGTTTAAACGTCACCAGACCAACGGTTTGGACCGGTTTAGAGTTATTAGTTTAATAGTAAAAAAGTAATTATTGCTGTATAGGCCTATCAGTTTTAATTACAAATCAAAGATAGATAATAACGTAAGTTACCAAAAAAGTATGTTGTGATCTACTGTATTTTAGATGTCAACGGTCGCAATATAGACATTAAGACCCCTGAATCGTATCTTTGCCCAAATTTTTTCGACGAATGACATCATTACAAGATGTAGACCCCAAGAAAAATATTATCATAAAAGGTGCCAAACTGCACAATCTTAAGGATATAGATGTTGTCATCCCCAGAAATAAGCTTGTAGTGGTCACTGGTCTTTCTGGTTCAGGGAAATCCTCTTTGGCGTTTGATACCTTATATGCCGAGGGCCAAAGACGCTATGTGGAAAGTCTTTCCTCTTATGCCAGACAGTTTTTAGGGAAATTGGATAAGCCTAAGGTGGATTATATAAAAGGTATAGCTCCAGCCATTGCAATTGAGCAAAAGGTAAATTCTACTAACCCAAGGTCTACTGTGGGCACAACTACAGAAGTTTACGACTACTTAAAGCTGTTGTTTGCCCGAATAGGGAAAACCCTCTCACCGATTTCAGGAGAAGAAGTCAAAAAACACAAGGTCTCCGATGTAGTGGACTATGTTAAAACATTTGAGGAAGGCACCAAATTATTGCTTTTGGCCCCTATTACAATACGAGCGGATAGGGATGCCATAAAATCCCTGGAGCTGTTTTCAAAGCAAGGCTACGCCAGAATAAAATATCAAGGTGCAGTTATTCGTATTGATCAGGTACCCAAGGACATCGGAAAAGAGTTTGACCTGGTTGTAGATCGTGTTGTGGTCAAAAAAAATGACGAAGACTTCTTGAACCGGTTAGGAAACGCAGTTGACAATGCTTTTTTTGAAGGAAAGGGAACTTGTGCCATTGAAGCATTGGATTCAGGACAAGTTCAGCAATTTAGTAACCTGTTTGAGTTGGATGGGATAAAGTTTCTCGAACCCAATGTGCACCTATTCAGTTTTAATAATCCTTATGGGGCTTGCCCTAAATGTGAAGGATATGGCGATGTGATTGGAATTGACCCGGATTTAGTGGTACCCAATACGGCTTTATCCATCTACGAAGAAGCTGTTTTCCCATGGCGTGGAGAGAGTATGAGCTGGTATAGAGATCAATTGGTAAATTCGGCCTACACCTTTGATTTTCCCATCCATAAACCCTGGTTTGAACTCTCTGAAGAACAAAAACAACTGGTTTGGGATGGAAATGATCAATTTATCGGCATTCATAAGTTCTTTGAACAGCTCGAGGAGAAAAGCTATAAAATCCAAAATCGTGTTATGCTTTCCCGCTACCGCGGAAAGACGCGATGTGCTGTATGCAAGGGAAAGCGTCTGCGTAAAGAGGCTAACTACGTAAAGATCCAAGGCAAATCAATTTCTGACTTAATAGAACTGTCCATCAAAAACCTGATTCCCTTTTTTGAGGAATTGGAACTTTCCAAACACGACCAAACCATAGCGAAACGTTTATTAAAGGAGATTACTACCCGCTTGGATTTTTTGGATAAAGTGGGGTTGAACTACCTCACCTTAAATAGAAAATCAAATACCCTTTCTGGCGGGGAAAGCCAACGTATCAACCTGGCGACCAGTCTGGGCAGTAGCTTGGTAGGTTCCATGTATATTTTGGATGAACCTAGTATTGGTCTACATCCTAAAGACACAGAAAATCTCATTGAGGTCTTAAAATCCCTCCGGGATTTGGGCAATACCGTTGTGGTGGTCGAGCACGATGAAGACATTATGAAAGCGGCCGATGAAATCATTGATATAGGTCCCGAAGCGGGGACACTAGGTGGAAAAGTAGTAGGCACCGGTACTTTTGAAGAAATCCTATCAAAGGATACACTTACCTCCAACTACCTTAGCGGGGATTTGGAAATTGAAGTGCCAAAAGAACGCCGCCACTCCCAAAATTATATTCAAATCCTCGGAGCACGGGAGAACAACCTGAAGAATATTGATGTCACCTTCCCTTTAAATATGTTGACTGTGGTGACTGGGGTCTCTGGTAGTGGTAAAAGCACCTTAGTTAAGAAGTTATTGTATCCCGCTATTTTAAAGGAAATTGGTGGATATGGTGAAAAAGCGGGACAATTCACTAAACTGGATGGAAAATATGCACAGCTTAAACATATAGAGTTTGTGGACCAAAACCCTATTGGTCGTTCTTCACGTTCCAACCCTGTCACCTACATCAAAGCCTATGATGATATTCGGGCCTTGTTCGCTGCTCAGAAACTAAGCAAGCTCCGCGGTTACCAAGCCAAGCACTTCTCCTTTAATGTGGATGGCGGGCGTTGCGAGAAATGTAAGGGTGAGGGGGAAATTACCGTAGAAATGCAATTTATGGCCGACGTGCATTTGGAGTGTGACGTCTGCAATGGAAAGCGCTTTAAGAAAGAGGTACTCGAAGTACAGTTTGAGGGCAAAAGTATCAATGACATTTTGAATTTGACCATTGATGAAGCCATTACCCACTTTGAAACGCACAAACAGACAAAAATTGTACAGAAATTAAAACCGCTACAGGATGTGGGCCTAGGTTATGTCACCTTGGGGCAGAGCTCTTCTACCCTGTCCGGCGGCGAAGCCCAACGGATTAAACTGGCTTCATTTTTAGTAAAGGGAAATACGAAGGAAAAGGCCTTGTTTATTTTTGATGAACCTACTACAGGACTTCATTTTCACGACATCAAAAAATTACTGAAATCCTTTGATGAACTCATCTCCAAAGGGCACTCCATTGTCGTCATTGAACATAATGTTGAGTTGATCAAATGTGCTGACTATATTATTGATCTAGGTCCTGAGGGTGGTGAAAACGGAGGAAATCTATTGGCAGAAGGTACACCGGAAGAAGTGGTGAAACAAAAAGAATCGTTTACTGCGAAGTATTTGGGAGAAAAAATATGACAAAGAATCCACGCTACGTTAAAATGCTCAGTATTATTTTAGGTGGTATTATTATTTTAACCAATCTTGTTTTCTTTATTCCAGGGACCATACAGATAATCAAGGAATCAGGTGGAGTTTGGGGTTTTGGAATAATGTTGCTACCAATTACAATTATTGGCAATCTATTTTTTCTAATTAACTTTTTCTCTTTTAACCCCAAAATGAATAGGACAAAAGCCCTACTATTCTTTAATATTTCTGGATGTATCGGTTGCCTATTTTGGCTCTGATTTTTTTATCATACCACAAATTGACCCAACCATCGGGAAAATCCTTTTATGGAGATTTAACCCTTGTAAAATCTTACTTTTAAGCAAAACCTTTCTCGTGAAAACCACAGAACCACCTGTTATCGTAGAACAGACATTCAATACTCCAATACAAAAGGTATGGAACGCCTTAACGGTTTTGGACGAAATGGTGCAATGGTTTTTTCCCAATATTCCAGAATATTCCGCTGAAATTGGTTTTACAACAGAATTCATAGTGGACTCTGGAGAACGCAGCTTTCCCCATCTTTGGAAGGTGTTGGAGGTAATTCCCCAAAAGAAAATGGTACAGGAATGGCGGTATGAAGGGTATCCCGGGCTTTGCACGGTAGCTTTTGAACTTCAAGAAAAAGAAGGACAAACACTACTTGCGGTCACATCCACTGTTTTAGAAGATTTCCCCGATAATATTCCGGAATTCAGAAGGGACAGTTGCCTGGCCGGTTGGCAATACTTTATCCAACAAAACTTAAAACAGTATTTGGATGGTTAGATCGGTAAGGGGTTACAATTGCTAAGATATTCCAGCAGTAGATTCAAACGAGATCGGAAATGCCAAAAAAGCGTCATCTTTGAAAAGATGGAAAACCAACCCCTCCATATCAAATTTCAAAACCAATATAACCCAAGGTCCGGTTTTGACTTACTGGCACTTAACGAGCTATTTGAGCGTACCAACTTAGATCACAGTCCATACGATCATCATTTGGTGGAGTTTTTCATCATTATTTTTATTAGAAAGGGAAAGGGAAAGCATTCCATAGATTTTATTGACTATGACTATTCCAAGGGTACCTTATTTACCATACGCAGGGACCAAATCCAAAAATTCTATCCCAATCCCGAAGTTGATGGTCATCTATTGTTATTTACGACAGATTTTCTAGTGAGCTTTTTGGAAAGACAAGAGTCTGAAAAGACATTACAGCTTTTCAATGAATTGTTGGGGTCACCAAAATTGCAATTGTCCGAAAAGCGCTTTTTGAAAACCCAAAAGCAGTTGAAACGAATTCAAGAAGAATATTTTGAAATACATGATGGGCAGAGTTTGGGAATTATTCGTAGCGAACTTCAAATCTTAATTGCCCGCTTGTTCCGAATCAAGGCGCAGCACGATGCCGTACTCTACAGCCATAAACATCTGTCTGATTTTATTCGGTTTCAACAGCTGGTTGAGCAAAACGTTACCCAATATAGTACGGTCGCCCATTATGCGTCCGAAATGGGTATCAGTACAAAGTCCTTAAATAAAATTACCAGTACGGCCGTTCACAAAACCGCCAAAGCATTTTTGGATGAAGTTCACCTTAAACAAATAAAGCGCTTGCTCATCAACTCCAACAGGTCCATCAAGGAAATTGCCTATGAATCCGGTTTTGAAGAACCTACTAATTTTTATAAGTTCTTCAAGCGACAGACCGACCTCACTCCAGAACAATTTCGGAACACACTTTAGGTTCCCATTTTTACAGTCTTCCCTCCTTTTTGTATAGTCCGTCAACGGATAGATATATGGAACTTTGTAGCACCTATAAAACAACATAAATGAAAAAAACACAACTAGTGGTGCTTCTTCTGATCGTAGCGACATTTTCCTGCAACCAAAAGAAAAAGGAACAAGAAGAAAACACAGAGGACAAAATTAAAATTGAAGAGAC
The DNA here is from genome assembly GCA_039815575.1 of Bacteroidota bacterium. Classification (GTDB taxonomy): domain Bacteria; phylum Bacteroidota; class Bacteroidia; order Flavobacteriales; family Flavobacteriaceae; genus Croceivirga. The sequence continues at coordinate 6,536 of JBCBZA010000012.1, forward strand.
AACTATGAAAGTATCAAACAAAGACAAGGCCATTGCATTAATTGAAAGTCTGGAAACAGGGGCAAAAGAACCCATTACCTATATCAATCCCAACACATATATCCAACACAATTTGGCGGTTGGTGATGGATTGGAAGGGTTTGGAGCTGTTATGGCAAATGCGCCTGAAGGTGGGTTCAAAGCCAAGGTGGTTCGCTCTTTAGAAGACGGAGATTTTGTGATCTTGCACACGGAATATGATTTTTTTGGACCAAAGGTGGGTTTTGACATCTTTAGATTTGAGGAGGGCCTAATTGTAGAACATTGGGACAATCTCGCAGAAATCACCCCACCCAATCCAAGCGGACGAACTCAATTGGACGGTATAAGAGCAATTACCGATTTGGATAAAACAGAACAGAATAAAACCATAGTGAAAAATTTTGTCACTGATGTTCTTATGAAGGGCGAAGGTGATAAAACAACCCTTTATGTGAGTACGGAGGAATACTTGCAACACAATTCGGCTGTAGCTGATGGCTTAGATGGGTTGGGTGCAGCCTTACAATACTTTGCGGATAATAACTTGGTCATGGAGTATGATACCATACACCACGTATTGGGTGAAGGCAACTTTGTCCTAACCGTTAGCGAAGGCAAATTCGGCAAAGGGGACCACACCTCTTTTTACGATCTGTTTCGAGTGGCCGATGGTAAAATTGTAGAGCATTGGGATATCATAGAGACTATTGTTCCTGAGGATCAACGAAAAAATAACAATGGGAAATTTGGTTTTTAGCTAGGCCTACTAAAAAAGGTTCATAAAAAATCAGGCTGTTTGGTACTTTTATTGGACAGCTTTTTTTATTTCATTATGGAAAACTATCAAATCCCCGACGGCACCAAAATTGGTCATGTACATCTAAAAGTAGCCAACTTGCAAAGGTCACTTGATTTTTATGTAGGCCTTTTAGGTTTTGAAATCACCACCTCCTATGGGGATCAAGCGGCTTTTATCTCGGCCGGGGGCTATCACCACCATATTGGTTTAAATACATGGCAAAGCAAAAATGGACCACATCCACCAAAAAATGCGGTGGGATTGTTTCATACAGCTGTTCTATATCCCACCCGTAAGGACTTGGCCCATATTTTAAGTCGGCTCAATGAACATCACTATCTTTTAACCGGTGCCACAGACCATGGGGTTTCCGAGGCCTTATACTTAGATGATCCTGACGGAAATGGTGTGGAACTGTATTGGGATAGACCAAAAAAAGACTGGCCCATAGATGAAAATGGGCAGTTGAATATGTACACCAGACCTTTAGATCTTCAAGACGTTTTAAGTGAATTATCTTCTTAACAAATATTTTATCTTTCTGATAATAAATTACTTAGAATAGATACACCTTTTTTGGCACGCTGTTTGGTATTAGTTGGGTGGGATGTAAATAGTTGCTCCTAGAACTAAAATTAAACAGTATGAAAAAGTTAGTACTCTTATTGGCAGCGATGGTGTTCGGAATGGGTACCCATGCTGCAACCACAAGCGAAAACACAGTAGTAAATTATCGCTACGGCAACTCATTTATTTTTAATGAAAATGGTGTTACATTTTCAGTATATCCCGATGGTGAATTTGATTTCTTTATTGACAATCGAGTGAATGTCGGGGTGGGCGCACGAGTCGGTAATGTCGGAATCACCTTTAACTCTGGTTTTAATTATAACCCGTTTGTGCAGTACGATGATTTTGGTGCTGTGGTACAAGTGGAAAACGTGCCTATTTTTTATGACTACTACGGTCGCGTTTCACAAATTGGTGGTGTTGATGTCTGGTATAGAAACGGTCGTGTTAGACGATTAGGTGGCTTGAATGTCTTTTATAACGGAGGTGCATTCAGTCATTACACAGGATTTATCAACGTTTACAACCGTGGATATGTGTTCAGACCTTGGCACAGGTGGTTTGCTAGGCCAGCTATAGGGTTCTGTAACGTATGGACAACTCCCTATAGAAGATGGTACAACCCGGTTCGTTATACATGGTACAGACCTTATAGGAACAATATAAGACGTACCTATGCACAAATTGGTAGGGAATACCGATTCAATAGAAGTAGAAGGGCTAACATCTATAGAAATGATAGACGTGTGGCGGTTCGCGACAATAACAGAATCCTAAGGGAAAACTCGGGTAGAAATAATAGGAACGTTGCTGAAAGAAGGTCCGTGAGCCGTTCCAACAATGCAGTAGCACAACGTGGGAACCGAACTTCGGTAAGAAGAAGCAACAACAGTAGACAAGGGGAAGTACGAAGAAGTACCACAACCAGAAGAACTGCTGATGTGGGTCAATCCAATAGAGGGACTTCTGTAACGCAAAGGTCCGTGACACGCACGCCGCGAAGCACGACGGTGACCAGAAGGGAAGTAAAGCGCACACCAAACAACAGAACGGTGACCAAGCGAAGTACTACCTATACAAAACCGAAGCGAAGTGTGGCCCAGAACCGAAGTAGAAGTACCAGCGTTAAGCGCAGTACCCCTACTAAAAGAACCGTAACGAGAAGTACTACGACAAGAAAAAGTACTTCCGGAACAAATAGAAGCTCTAGAAGCACTGGAACAAGAAGTGCTAGAAGACGATAAAGATTGTTTTTAGGTTGGTTAGTTGTTTGACCCCGTGGTAAGCTTCCTGCTTACTGCGGGGTTTTTCTTTCGCCATTCCCGCGTAGGCGGGAATCCACACCAAAACACCTCATGTTAAAGGTTCTCACCAATTTTGATTAGTACGTTGAAACTTTTACACCCCTACTCCCTGCTATAGGTAGGTTCGCCGTCCCCTCAAGGGGACAATTATTGGTTTCTCTTCAGAAACTTTGAGATCAACCCAGATACATCCTCAGAAATATCAAATCGATATAGGATGCCCAAATACATGACCATCATGAGCACTGATTTCAAAAAAACATTGAGAATGGGATGAAATGGAAAATTCAGTTGCCAAAACAAGAAGCCTATTAAAAGTAAGGTAGCAAATATTTTAAAGGTGCCTTTCCCAAAAGGAAGCAGCCCAAACTTCAGCTTTACGAAAATCATTTTAATACAATTGAATAAAAAAATAGCAATAAAACTCGCCAAGGCAGCACCTTCAATCCCTAAAAGTGGAATTAGCCAAAGGTTAAGCACTATGGTAGTCAACGCCAAAAGAACGCCCAAGAGCAAAATGGTTTTGTAGTATTTGGAATTGTATAGTATGGAATTGATATTGCCCAGTAGGGAATCAAAAACCTTGGTCAGACCTATCAAAAAAACAATACTAAGACCATTGCGATATGGTGCAGGAAGTAGTTGGTACAAATCATTTAAATTCAGTACAATTAATAAAAACAAAATTCCAGAGGCTATAAATAGGGTCAGCGAACTTTTCTTATACAGATTTTCCAATTCAAAGGAGTTACCCTCACTAAGGAGTTTAGCGGTTAAGGGATACGTAATTTGATGCATGGCCCTAGAGGGAACAATGATTACCGTGGCAATGTAAACCGCAACGCCGTAAAAAGCCACATTCTCCAAGGCAATAAACTGATTGATCATGAACTTATCAATCTCCAAAAGCAAGACCGCCGCGGATCCGCCAAGAATAATCAAAAGACTATAGACCAAAATCCCCTTGGTCTCTTTTGGAAAATTGAAATCCAGCCTAGGTCGTTGTATTCGGTACGCATACAACTGCATAGCTATTGTCCGTAGCAGATATAATCCGACCAGCGCTTTTAAAAAAAAATCCAACGAAACCCATTCAAAATATAGTGCCACCAACAATACCAATACGCCCAGTCTGACAAAAACCTCTTTCATCAGGTTACCGAAGACCGATTTCAACAGCACCTTGGTCCAGGAGTAATAGACTTCAAAATAGGCCATGGCCAGCCCAACAAGGAATACATACCAGACATAATCTTTGACCAATCCATTTTGCTTGGAGAAGAATTCCCCAATGGTATCCTGGAATACCCAAGTGAAAAGAGCCATTGGAATTAATGCCAATAAAGGACTCAAAAGCATGAGCGTTAAAAAACCATTTTTACTTTCATCAGGTTGCGTGCTATAGAAGCGCACTAAGGTATTATGGGTGCCAAAAGCCATTAAGGGCATCAAAATAGCTCCGGTGGCCAAAATAAAAGTGACAAGGCCATAATACTCTGGTTCCAATATATAGGTGTAGAGAAATAAGGTGTTGATTGCACCGATAACAAAACCGACATACGTTATTACTGTATTTCGCAGTGCTTGTTTTAAGACGATTCCCATGTGAGGAGTTTGGTCAGTTTTTTGGTCAGTTCCCGTCTATGGTACTGCTCAATTCCAGAGGAATTGCAGTATAATTTTCCGTTTTGGAACTGCTGAAACCTCTCCAAAAGTAACTTTTTTATGGTTTCGGTATTTTCATGGCGGACATAATCCCCTGCATGGTGCCTCTCTACCATTTGACCGGCCTCCCAATCCTTAGGGCCAATGGCCAAAATAGGTCGCTGGGCATTAAAATATTCAAAAAGCTTGCCTGGAATGATGCCCTTCGTTTCTGGCAAATCAATTTCAAGTAACAATAGCAGTTGTGATTTAGCTTGATATTTCAATACCTCCGGATGGGATACATATCCCTTAATTTCCACATAATTTTCGACACCCAGTTCTTTGATGTGTTTCATCACCACATCCCCTACTACCCCGATAAGACGAATTTTCAAGGCTTTACGAAAAGCTTCATTTTCCTCAATTAATGCTGCAATGGCCATCCATAGGTTTCTAGGGTTTCTTGCGGTAAGTAAGGACCCAATGTGTGAGACGGTGAAGTTTTCATCCAACTTGGTTTGTGCGGACACGCCATCATATCCATTTGTGATTACGGAAATAGGTTTTGAAGTCAAAGGTTCAAACTCCATTTTTGTATTTTCACTGGTAGCTACAAGCGCATCTGCAGTATTCAAAACTTTATTTTCCAAAAGTTTATGCTTCCGTTGGGAAGCTCTGGTCAGCTTAAGTTTTTGATGATATCCTATGGACGTCCAGGGGTCACGAAAATCTGCAATCCAATGAATATCTAGCTTTTCCCTTAGACCTTTTCCTATGAGATGAACACTGTGTGGTGGCCCAGTGGTAATTATGGTCTTTATATGCTGTTGCGCAATGATAGGGATTAGCCTTTTTATGGAGGGTTTTATCCAATATTTCCGTGCATCCGGGATAAAACAGTTCCCTCGAATCCAAAGAAACAATCGTTCCAAAAAGGATTGCTTTTTAAAATCTTGAATAATACCTGAACTGATTCGTTTTGTTTTCTTTCTCGAAAAGATGGCTGCCAGGCCATAAGGTTCAAGTATGGGTTGCCTAATTATTGTAGCATGTTCAGAAATTTCTTTTCTTAATGATTCATCTTGAAGTGGATAGTGCGGATTTTCAGGAACAAAGACGATAGGCTCGACCTCAAATTCAGGAAGATACTTTACAAATTTTAGCCATCGCTGTACTCCTGGACCTCCTGCTGGGGGCCAATAATAGGTGATAATGAGCACCTTTTGCATTAGGCGTGTGCTTTTTTCTTTGGCCTTCTAAATAACCATACCATCCCACCGAGCACAACAAGCCCTAGTACAATATTACTAGCAAGGGTAATGGTACTGCCCGTTTTTACTACTTCAGGATCAAATCTAAAAGTAATTTCGTGTTTTCCAGAGGGTACCTCAATCCCACGTAATGCATAATTTACCCTGTAGTGCGGTACTTCGGTGCCATCAATGGTAGTTACCCATCCCTTGGGGTAGTGCATTTCAGAAAAGACCACGAATCCACGATTTAAATTATTGGTCTCGTACGTAATGATATCTGGGCGATGATCTTTCACCACAATGCTGGACAAGGAATCTTTTTCAAACCGCTGTGCTTTCAGAAAAGCATTCGTAGCAGTATCAAAAACTGCGAAGCGCTTCGTATTCAAGCTGTCCAAAGCACTGATTTCAGTGTCAGCATTGGCAACAGCTATTAAGTTTTCAACGAACCAGGCAGGACCATTCGCATCAGGGTTAATACTTGGCACTCGGCGCCCTTCTTCATCTTCCTGAAAAATATACTTTACATTAAGCATGTTCAGTACATCCAAATTGTTACTGTAAAGATGAAATTCGAATAAATCTTGCAGCTTTGCAGGTTTAGCGGCATGGTAACCACTTAAGGTTTTGTGAAAATAGGCAGTACGGGAACCGACAAGCCCTTCAGAAGGGTCAAAAACGCGAAAAATAGATTTGTCGGCCTGTATTTGGCGATCCGCTTCACCAGCTTGATAGGGCTGGTCAATCAAACGTTGTCTTACAAAATCCCCTTCGTTCACATAACGCTGGTTCACACCCACCAAATCAAAAACAATCAAAACACCAACAGCAACAAGGGCAAAATTCCTTTTCAAGCTTCCCCGAACCATTAGAAATACAACGGCAGCTATGAGCAGCACATAAATCAACGAACGTAAGGAATCATTCACATAAACCGCCTCACGATCTCGCTGAATCATAGTCATCAATTCTTCACCGAAATATTGCAGGTAGGTGGCATCACTAAGTCCCTCAAAATCAAACATCCCCTTTACAAGTAAAAGTCCAATCACCAATCCGCCAGCAATTATGGTACTTAACTTTATGGCGCGTAGTTTTTCCGTTTTTTTGACCGTTTCAGAAAACAGTCGTTTTATGCCTAGGATTGCTAAGATAGGAACACAGAGTTCCAGAATCACCTGGATGGAGGAAACGGCGCGAAACTTGGTATATAAAGGAAAATAATCAATCATAAAATTAGTCAAGGTTGGAAAGTTCTTACCCCATGAAAGAACAAGGGATAAAACCACCCCTCCAAGCAGCCACCATTTCTTTTTTCCTTTGACTAGAAAGAGACTGAGAATAAAAAGAAAGAAAACAACGGCCCCAATATATGCGGGTCCTGATGTTCCTGGTTGCTTACCCCAATAAAGCGGTAACGCTTCGGTAAATTCCAGTGCCCTTGAAGGTGGAAGTCCTTGTCCTGTCAAAAACTCATAAGCTTTTGAATCCTTTCCCAAATCTTCAGCATTGGCGCCACCGAACAGTCGAGGAACAAATAAATTGAGTGACTCTACAACACCATAACTGTAGTGTGTAATGTACTCACGATCCAGACCATTTTTAATTTCTTTTTCCGAACCGTCAGGATTAATGGTCAAAGCTGATTTTCCTCGTGTACTCCAATCGGCAAATTCTTTGGTAGCCATAAGTCCTGTTGCGTTGGTAGCTATACCCAATAGTACTGCACCAACTAAAATCCCAACAGATAAAAAAAAGTGTTTTAAATTCCTCTTTCGAATGGCGTCCACCAGATAAACCAATCCTAAAATGAGTACCAATAACATAAAATAGTAGGTCATTTGGTAATGATTGGCGCTGATTTCCAAGGCCATGGCAATAGCGGTCAAAATAAAGCCTAGCACGTATTTTTTTCGAAACACCAGAAGAATCCCTCCCAATAGCATGGGCAAATACCCCAGCGCATGGGCCTTGGCGTTATGCCCTACCCCCAAAATAATAATATAGTAGGTTGAAAATCCGAAGGCCAGACTGCCCAAAATGGCCAAGCGCCAATCGACCTTCATACAGAGCATCAAAATGTAGAACCCAATAAAATAAAGAAATAGATAATCCGCTGGTCGGGGGAGAAAGCGAATGATACGGTCCAATTTCTTAACATAGTCGTGGGGATAATTTGCCCCTAGTTGATAGGTAGGCATACCCCCAAAGGGATGATTTGTCCAATAGCTTTCAATACCGGTATTCTTCTTATAATCATTGCGCTCTTTGGCCATTCCCGTATATTGGGCAATATCAGACTGATAAATGCCCTTTCCTTGAATAACGGGATAGAAATATGCCATGGAGGCGATAATAAAGAAAAGGATGACAGCTAAGTGGGTAACAATGGTTTTGGCAGAAAGCTTCATAATCTGGCTTTGAATGCCCAAAGATTACTCAATTTCTTCAAAATCTATATATTCTCCAACTTTTTTTGAAGGATTGGATTTTGGATTGCTCGTTTTATGGACTGTAGTTTCTCCTTCTCTTTTCCCAGGGTGGCGACCATCATAAAACTCCCCAAATTGTTGCCCAAAGCGTTCTTCTGTCTTTTGTACCGCATAACTAAGAAGTTTTGGCGCTAACCATTTCCAAAGGATTTTGGCCATGTAGTATACGATTATTAGAAATAAAATCGTTTGTAGTACAACCATAGTGTATTGCTATTGATTCAAAGTTACCCAACTAGTCTATTAAATTGAATATTCGTTTCATAAAATAGTATTAAAGTCCAACTATGGCCCACTTCAAGTATTTTTTGTTACTGCTCTTACTGCCACTTTTATCCTGGGGGCAATATACCGATGTCATTAATTCCAATCGCCCTGGAATTGGTGTTAGCGCTTACGCCGTAGGCAAAAATGTGGTGCAGGCAGAAACTGGATTTCTCTATGAAATGCGGGACCATAACCTCTTGAATACGTCATCTTCAATTTTCGGTGGGGAATTGGCGCTTCGCTATGGATTTCTTTTTGAGCAGCTCGAAATTAAATATGAGGGTACTTATATCAGTGAAAATATAGCTTTTGACAACTTTGGAACGGAGGAGACCCGGACGGATTTTTCAAGAAATCGCATTGGACTGAAATACCTTATTTATGACAAATACAAAAATCCGGAAGCCAATAAGCCCAACCTTTACAGTTGGAGGGCAAATAATGTATTTCAGCTCAAAAACTTAATTCCCTCTGCAATTTCAATTTATGGTGGGGCAACCTTTAATTTGGGAGATAATCCCTTTTACCCGGAGGATGGTACTATTTCTTACCGTGGTATGATCGCCACCCAGAGTAAATTGACACCCAAGTCCGTTTTAATAACCAATATTGCCTATGACCGAATCACCACGGATTTTCCGGAGTTAAGTTATGCGATATCCTATACCCGGGCCTTTAGAAATCCCAAATGGAGTGCTTTTGTGGAGCATCAAGGCATACAAAGTGATCGATTTTCAGATTTACTCCTAAGGGGCGGAATTGCCCATTTGTTCAGTCCAAACTTTCAAGCAGATTTTAGTCTGGGCGCCAGTGTCAAAAACACTCCTTTTCGCGTTTTTGGAAGAACCGGCTTATCCTACCGATTGGATTTTCACAGGGATGAACTCCTACCCATTGACGAGCAGGCCCCAGAGAGTAAAATCAAGCGTGGTTCCATGAAGAAAAAAGGAAAGCAAAAGAAACCTAAAAAACAGAAAAAGGAGAAGAAAAAGAAGCGTGACCGCGACTTTGACTTCTAAGTTGGTATTTCCATTTTTTCCCCCCTTGGATTATTACTATCATTGTGTGCAATAAACTAGCGCGATGATTTCTGTAATAGAAGCTACTACTCCTAAAGCCCTTAAGGATTTTGTTAAATTTCCATTTTCCCTTTACAAGGATAATCCATATTGGGTACCGCCCATTGTCAATGACGAAATTGAGACCTTTAATAAGGACAAAAATCCTGCATTTAAGACGGCCAGCGCCCAATTCTTTTTGGCATATAGAGAAGGAAAAATCGTAGGTCGTGTAGCGGCGATCATCAATCATATTGAAATCAATGAGCAGCAACTGAAAAAAATGCGTTTTGGTTGGTTCGATTTTGTAGATGATTTGGAAATCTCGAAAGCACTGCTTGATAAGGTAGGAGAAATTGGAAAAGCGAATAAACTCGAGTATATGGAGGGACCCGTAGGATTTTCCAATTTGGATAAAGTTGGTGTGCTTACCGAGGGATTTGACCATATTGGCACCATGATTACGTGGTACAACCACTCCTACTACCAAAAACATTTTGAGGCCCATGGACTTGTAAAGGAAAAAGAATATTTGGAGAACAAGTTCAAATTTGCTGCCGCTGACCCCAGACTATTTACGAAGGCCAATGAACTGATCAAAAAGCGTTATGGACTGAAGCCCATGAACTTTAGCAAGAGCAGCGAGATCATGCCATGGGCCGATAAAATGTTCGATCTTTTTAACGAGAGTTATGCCAAACTTTCCTCTTTTGTTAAAATAACTGATGTTCAGAAGGCGTATTTTAAAGAAAAATACATCAAGTTTATCAATCCTGAATTTATCAAGTTTGTGGTTGATAAAGAAGATACCATAGTGGCTTTTTCCATCGTGATGCCCTCGTTTTCCGAAGCACTTCAAAAAGCCAACGGTAAACTTTTTCCCTTTGGATTCATACATTTACTTCGCGCGAGAAAGAAAAGTAAGGACGTAATTTTTTATTTGATCGGTATTCATCCCGACTACCAAAATAGGGGTGTTACGGCGATTATCTTCAACGAATTCTATCACACGTTCAAGAAACGGGGAGTAGAAAATTGTATCCGTACCCCTGAGCTTGAGGAAAATACGGCCATTCGCCAAATGTGGAAGCACTTTAATCCAGTTACCCATAAACGACGAAGGACCTATAGAAAATCCATTTAATTCTTTTGAAAAAGGAACGACTAGAGTCTGTTTTAGGGAAGCCTATAATTGGGGTTCAAACCCTTTCTGGAGGGGATATTGCCCATGCACAAAAGGTTACAACCAAAAGTGGGACCTTTTTTGTAAAATCAGGCAGTTTTCCCAATGCAAAAGAACTTTTTGAGCAAGAAATGGTTGGGCTTAAGACCATTGAAGAGTCTGAATCCATAGATGTTCCAAAGATTATTGGGAACTATTCTTTTGGTGGCACGGCTTGCCTCATTTTGGAATTTATCAAAACAAAACTGCCAGAAACCTTGGATATGGAAGCTTTTGGAAGGAAAATGGCCCAATTTCACCTGTCTACCACTTCAGAGTCATTTGGTTTCGAAACGGACAATTTTATTGGTAAACTTCCCCAAAGCAATCAAAGGCACTCAAAGTGGTCATCCTTTTATGTGATGGAACGTTTGTTACCACAACTGAACCTTTCCCAAAATTTAAATTTATTGAAGCCTTCTGAGGTTCCTGAGTTGGAACATCTTATCGAAAAGTGTGGAAACATTTTTGGGATGGTAACACCTTCCCTACTGCACGGTGACCTTTGGAGTGGTAATTATTTGATTAGTACCACTGGGAATTCTTATCTAATTGACCCAGCGGTATACTACGGTCATAATGAAGTGGATCTGGCCATGACAAAACTATTCGGTGGCTTTTCAAATACATTTTACGGGGCTTACCATGAAATTATTCCTCCGCATGAAAACCAGAAATCCCTAGTAGAGATTTACCAGCTCTATTTTCTTTTAGTGCATTTGAACCTGTTCGGAACTTCGTATCGAAATTCAGTAGTTCAAATTTTGAAAAAGTACTTTTAGGAGTTACTCCCCCATAGCCGCTGCTACTGCAGCAGAGAGTCTTTTGTAGGTACCATTTTGCAAACGCTCGCGAATGGATGAGAAGGCCTCTAAGGTCTCTGCAATGTCTTCCATAGTATGGGTAGCGGTTGGAATCAACCTTAAAAGGATGAGTCCTTTGGGAATAACCGGATACACGACTATGGAACAAAAAATACCGTGGTTCTCACGAAGGTCTTTTACCAAAGCCATCGCCTCAGGAATGCTACCATTAAGATAAACCGGAGTGACACAACTTTGCGTTGTCCCAATATCAAAACCTTTTTCCTTAAGTCCATTCTGAAGGGCATTGACATTTTCCCAAAGTTTGGCTTTTAGCTCTGGCATGTTCCTTAGCATGTCCAATCGCTTTAAAGCCCCCTTCACAAAAACCATAGGTAATGATTTTGCAAACATCTGGGAGCGCATATTGTACTTCAAGTATTCTATAATTCCTTGATCGGCCGCAACAAAGGCACCAATACCCGCCATGGACTTGGCAAAAGTGGCTAGATATACATCGATATCATCCTGAACGCCCTGCTCCTCACCGGCACCTGCACCGGTTTTACCCAAAGTTCCAAAACCATGGGCATCATCGACCAACAAGCGAAACTTAAATTTCTTTTTCAGCGCTACAATCTCCCTAAGAATCCCCTGCTCACCACGCATTCCGAAAACACCTTCCGAAATCACCAAAATACCACCGCCAGTTTCGTTGGCAAGCTTTGTGGCCCTTTCTAAATTCTTTTCCAGACTTTCAACATCGTTATGTTTGAAAGTAAATCGCTTTCCCACATGCAAGCGAACGCCATCAATAATGCAAGCATGGCAATCCACATCGTATACAATAATATCATCCTTAGCTACCAAAGCATCCACCACGGACATAAATCCCTGATATCCAAAATTCAATAAGTAAGAGGCCTGTTTGTTAACGAAAGCGGCCAATTCCTTCTCCAATTGCTCGTGATAATTGGTATGACCGCTCATCATACGCGCACCCATAGGGTATGCCGTGCCATGCTCCAAAGCGGCATCTGAATCAACTTGTTTTATTTCAGGAAGATTGGCAAGACCCAAATAATCATTAATGCTCCAAGTAATAACCTCCTTACCATGAAATTTCATTCGGTTGGAGATGGGACCTTCTAATTTAGGAAAGACAAAATACCCTTCGGCTTGGGAAGCCCACTTACCTAAAGGACCTTTATTCTCAATTATTCGGTCAAAAATATCGCGCATTTTCCAAGAATTTATTGAACTGCAAAAATAGGTATTTATGCCAATCTTACAATGTGGCAATGTTAAAACAAAAAAAGGCAACACGCTAACGTATTGCCTCTAGGTTGTCATCTTTATACCTTACTTAATGTAATTGATCTCTTTGGATTTGGGCAATTTTTCATCCTCGAAAAAGCCTTGATTGGTCATCCAATCATCACTAAATACCTTACTCATGTACCTCGACCCGTGGTCAGGAAAAATAATGACCACATTGCTATCAGGACCAAACTCTCCTTCCGTATGATATTGCTTAACTGCTTGAAGTGCCGCACCACTGGTATATCCAACAAATAGCCCTTCCGTATGGGCAATTTCCCTTGCCATATGGGCACTTTCTGCGTCGGTTACCTTGATGTACCGATCAATACTATTGAAATCCGTGGCCGAAGGAATTAGATTTTTCCCTAGGCCTTCTATACGATAGGGATAGACCTCGTTATGGTCAAATTCGCCAGTCTCGTGATACTTTTTTAGTACGGAACCGTAAGCATCCACCGCTAATATTTTGATACTTGGATTTTGTTCCTTTAAAAACCTTGCCGTCCCTGAAATGGTTCCTCCAGTTCCGCTACAGGCCACTAAATGAGTAATTTGACCACCTGTTTGTTCCCATATTTCAGGGCCGGTGGATATATAATGGGCATCTATGTTCAATTCATTAAAGTACTGATTGATATAAATGGAACCTGGGGTTTCTTTGTGTAATTTCTTTGCTACCTCGTAGTAGGACCTAGGGTCATCCGCACTTACATGGGCTGGACAAACATATACTTGGGCACCCATGGATTTTAGCATATCAATCTTATCTGGAGAGGACTTTGAACTTACGGCCAAAATACATCGGTATCCTTTGACCATGCTTGCCATAGCAAGGCTAAATCCTGTGTTGCCTGAGGTAGTTTCTATGATTGTGCTGCCCTCCTTCAAAAGTCCTTTACGTTCCGCTTCTTCAATGATATGAACCGCAATGCGATCCTTTGCAGAATGTCCAGGGTTAAAGGACTCCAGTTTTGCAAAATAATTTCCGGAAAAGGACTGGGTAATTTTGTTCAATCGAATTAGTGGGGTGTTTCCTACCAATTCCAAAATGTTGTTGTAGGCTTTAATCGTACTTTTCATAGTTAAGTTAGGTCAAGGAAAAGCATTTCCAGAGCAAAATTAATCTTTTTTTATTTTATGGGATTTTTCCTTCCAAATCGAGTATAAACGTGTATTCTTTTGCCGTTTCCTTTAGCGCTTCAAATCTTCCAGACGCCCCACCATGCCCCGTATCCATATTGGTGTCCAAGAACAATAAGTTATCATCGGTTTTCATCTCCCTAAGTTTGGCCACCCATTTGGCAGGCTCCCAATATTGCACTTGAGAGTCGTGCAGGCCCGTAGAAACATAAATATGAGGGTATGCCTGTGCCTCAACCTGATCATAGGGGGAATAACTCTTCATGTACGCGTAGTAGTCCATTTTGTTGGGATTTCCCCATTCATCATACTCCCCTGTAGTTAGGGGAATGGAATCATCCAGCATCGTAGTGACCACATCCACAAAGGGGACCAAGGCCAAAATACCATGATACAGCTCAGGCGCCATATTGATCACAGCACCCACTAACAGCCCTCCTGCGGAGCCTCCCATAGCATATAAGTGCTCTTGGGACGTGTATTCCTTAGCAATTAAAAATTTGGAACAATCAACGAAATCCTTAAAGGTGTTCTTTTTATTGAATAACCTTCCATTCTCGTACCAGGTTCTACCTAAGTACTCTCCTCCACGAACATGGGATATGGCATAGATAAAACCACGATCTAACAAACTTAATCGAACGGAGGAAAAGTAAGGATCCACGGTACTTCCATAGGAACCATATGCATATTGCAACAAGGGACTGGTACCATCCAATGGGGTATCCTTATGATATACCAAGGAAATTGGGATTTTTTCACCATCCCCTGCTACGGCCCAAATCCTTTCAGATTTATAATTCGCCTTGTCAAAGGAGTCCCCTAATACCTGCTGTTCTTTTAAGATTGCCTTGTCCTTTGTTTCCATATCAAATTCAATGATGGAGTAAGGCGAAGTCATGGCATTGTAGAAATATCTGAGTTTATCCGTCTCAAAATCCAAATTGGTTGTTGGCCCGGCAACATAGGTCTCACTTTCAAAAGGCAAATAATAACTTTCGCCATTATCCCAACGAACAATTTTCATTTTGTTCAGTCCCTGGTCTCGCTCCGTGACCACATAGAAATTTTCAAATATTTCAACATCCTCCAAAAGTACCCCAGGTTGATGTGGTATGAACGCTTCCCAATTAACGGATGACGTTTTGGATATTGGGGTTTTCATCAATTTAAAGTTGGTAGCCCCATCTTTATTCGTCAAAATATAGAAATGGGCACCAAAATGACTTATTTCGTATTCAAGCCCCCTTTCCCTAGATGAGAACACTTTAAATCCGTCTTGCGGCCTATTTGCAGGTAAAATTTGATATTCGGAGGTCATGGTACTTGTAGAACCAATCACAATGAACTCCCTTGACTTGGTTTTGTAAACAAAAGTGTGAAATGTTTCATCATTTTCATGATAAACCAATTCATCCCCTTCTGATGGGGTATTCAGCTGATGCCTAAAAATTTTATCAGATCGTAGGGTAATTGGGTCCTTCTTGGTGTAAAAGAGGGTTTTACTATCCGAAGCCCATACTGAACTTCCTGTAGTATTCTCAATTTTATCTGGATATACCTCCCCAGTCTGGAGATTCTTAATTTGTATGGAATACTGTCGCCTGGAAACCGTGTCCACGGCGAAAGCGGCTAGCTTATTGTCTGGACTAACGGATACACCCCTGAGATTATAAAAATCATGTCCAGCGGCCAGTTCATTACAATTAAAAAGCACCTCCTCTTCAGCTTCCAGACTACCCTTCTTTCTAGCATAGATGGGGTATTCCTTGCCAGTTTCATAACGGGTCAAGTAATAGTAGCCATTTAATTTGTAGGGAACGGAAGAGTCATCTTCCTTAATTCTGGACTTCATTTCCTGAAATAATTCTGCTTGGAATTTTTCAGTATGCGAAGTCATCTCATGGTAATAAGCATTCTCGGACTCCAGATAAGCAACGACCTCCGGATTTTCCCGTTGGTTCAACCAGTAGTAATTATCGATGCGAACATCTCCATGTTTTTCCAAACTTTTGGACTTTTTTGCCGCAATAGGAGGTTGTATACCCATGGGGTTTATTTCAATTTAATTACAAGAAGCTGCAAAAATAAGGCACAAAAACAAAAGTGTATACTTTTTCAATATGGAAAGTCTGCGCTCCTATTTACTATTTTTGAAGTGACAAAAAGAAGAAATTATGTTTGGAGACCTAATGGGCATGATGGGGAAACTCAAGGAAGCTCAAAAGAAAGTAGAAGAAACCAAAAAAAGGTTGGATACCGTCATGGTCGATGAAACTTCCAATGATGGTACTATTAAAATTACACTAACGGCTAATCGAGAAATAAAATCGATTTCAATAGATGAGTCCTTGATGACCGATAAAGAACAGTTGGAGGATTATCTTATTCTTACCTTAAATAAAGCCATTGAGAAAGCTTCCAAGATACAGGAAGCCGAATTGGGGGCCGTTGCAAAGGAAGGTATGCCCCAAATTCCGGGGATGGATAGTCTTTTCAAATAGCGGTAACCCTAAAATTTGTACATTCGGTAATGGTCGAAATTGTAAAGAACGAAACCGGGGAATATCAACTTCATTTTAAATCTTCAACTGGAAGTTCGTTACTTAAAAGTATCCCTTACAAAAGCCAGGCGGATGCAGAAGCTATCCTTCATCAAATCACTACAAAACCTATTTTTGAACGAAGGACCGATTATCAAGGTAAGTTCATGATTGTATTAAAAACGGATTCCGGTGAGCAGGTGGGGCAAAGCAATAGATATTCTTCGGAGGCCGGAATGGAAAATGGCATTAAAAATCTTATCAAAAGCCTTTAAACGTTCAAATATCCTGTTTCAGAACTTTTAGGAAGTGTAGGTGCATTTCATCGGTATAATCCAAATGCGTTACTATTCTTAGCTTTCCTTGCCCCATTCCAATTATGGAGATGTTGTTCTTGGCCAACTTCTGAAGAAAATCCTGTTCCGAAATTTTGGACTCATCCAGTTCAAAAATAATAATATTGGTCTCTATCGGCTCTACCTTTTCAATAAAACCGAGCCCTTGTAACACCTCCCCTATTTCATTTGCTTTTTTATGGTCTGCGGCCAAGCGTTCCACGTGGTGGTCCAAGGCATAAATCCCGCAGGCCGCTAGATACCCAGCCTGGCGCATTCCACCTCCTAAAATTTTACGGACCCTAATGGCATCGTAGATTAGTTTTTCACTTCCCACCAAGACAGATCCAATGGGGCAACCCAGACCCTTGCTTAAACAGACACTTATGGAATCAAAGAGTCCGCCGTATTGCTTTGGGGATTCGTTTTTTGCAATCAAGGCGTTCCATAAACGGGCACCATCCAAGTGATAGTTTAACTTATGCGTATCACAAACGTGTCGGATACGTTGGAGTTCCGCAAAATCCCAACATGCACCTCCACCTTTATTGGTGGTATTTTCAATACAGACCAAACTGGTGAGCGGACTATGGTAAAAGTCAGGTGGATTTATAGCAGCCTCTACCTGTTCCGCTTTCATCATTCCCCGTTGACCATCCACCAGCTTGCAGGAAACGCCACTATTGAAACTCGCACCTCCCCCTTCATAGTTATAGACATGGGCATATTTGTCACAAATAATCTGTTCTCCAGGATGGGTATGTAGTTTAATAGCGGTTTGATTGGTCATACTGCCACTTGGGAAGAAAAGGGCTGCTTCCTTCCCAAACATTTCTGCCACTTTTTCTTCAAGTGCATTGACCGTGGGGTCGTTCTTAAAAACATCATCCCCTACTTTGGCCTTCATCATGGCCTTTAGCATTCCAGGGGTAGGCCGGGTAACGGTGTCACTTATTAGGTTGATTTCCATTAAAAGTAGGGTTAGTCAAAAGAATTTGACCAATTGTATTCTAAACAATCCGTTCCAATTGGAGAACCATCGGGAATTTTAGGGGCTTTTACTTTGGCTTCATATCCTTTTGGGTTGCCAATGAATTTCTCCACTTCTTTTTTCATCAAAATATCAGTAGGATTAGTGGCCCGAGGTCCATCGCCTAAATAAGTCTTTAACCGCATCATCTCAAAGAGTACGGTTTCCGTAACCTGCGGATAACTTTCTTTATGACTGGCTACCTGCATCAAGTGCTGTATTACCTGCCAATTCACTACCTTTTGGATTTCTCCCTCATAGCCTTTCGCCCTTTTTGATTTTATAGTTCTATCCAACAGGGTTGTTACTACTCCATCAAAACCTAACTGATCGTCGTTCAAAGCCTTTTGTTGTACAAGTCTATTTGCTCTTTGATGGTGCAACAAGAGTCCTAATGTAGCTGTTGCAGCCGTTTCTGCCACGCCATAGGGGTCAAAAGCAACTCCGGTCTTGCCCTTAAAGGATTCCCGAGTCCTTGAATATCCAATACTTCGGGGAGGAAATAATTTTAATTTTTCCTTGGGAATGGCCAAAATTCCTGGTTCCAATGTTTTAAGTAATGATTTCAATGTATTTTCCTGTGATGCTTTATTAATGGTAACCACACTTCTCTGGCCATCATTTTTTACTTTATAATTATAATCAAGGCCCCCAACTACTTTAGCCGCCGCTTCAATTTGATATCTATGAAGGAAATAAAGGGGAACGAATACGTCCTCCAAAACGGAATACGGTTCTCCATTTTTAATATTATCCTCGGAAAAATTGGCAATTGCCTCTTTTCGTATATCTAAAACCCTTTCCAGTTCCTGACCGGCACTTTGACCGTTGTCCCATAAATGAGCCAAGCCATGGGCACTTCCCATGGGGCGGGCATCTTGGTCAGATAGATAACGTAGTCCTTCCCTTTGGGCCTTGTCCAATATGACATTTAAAGCCTCATTTTCATTCGTACCTTGTGGAAAATCTGAGTAGGCATACGCCACAGTCACTTTATCCCACTCACCAATACCTGTGTCATAGGCTTCTGAAAAATCAATGGTATTCCCATTCAATTTAAAATAGGGGTGTGGATAATCCATAACCGAAGCCCTATTATTGGTACTTGCGGCAAAATTATGGGCAAACCCCAAGGTATGTCCAATTTCATGAGCAGAGAGTTGACGGATACGAGCCAAGGCCATATCCAACATGGGTTGATAATTATCATCCCTTTCTGCAAAAGGCTGGTTCATTAGTGCCTGGGCGATCAGAAAATCCTGTCGAATGCGCAAACTTCCCAAACTCACATGTCCTTTAATGATTTCGCCAGTCCTGGGATCACGAACACTGGCCCCATAACTCCAACCCCTTGTGGAACGATGTACCCATTGTATTACGTTATATCGTACGTCCATAGGGTCTGCATCATCAGGAAGAATTTTAACCTGATAGGCATTTTTGTAGCCTATGGCCTCAAAGGCCTGGTTCCACCATCTACCACCTTCAAGTAAAGCTGAACGAACAGGTTCAGGGGTACCATTATCCAAGTAATAGATGATGGGTTCCACCGCTTCACTCACTTGGGCATTTGGATTTTTCTTCTTCAAACGATGCCGAGGAATATAGCGCTTTAAAATAGGTTCTTGAACAGGCGTGGCATAATCGTAATAACTGAAAGGATAGGTACCACATCTTGGGTCAAAATCGCGTTTTTTAAAACCATCATCAGGGAGTTCTATGAGGGAGTGGTGTTGGGCAACTGTCACTAATTTAGAGTTTGGTGATACGGAACGGATCCATGCACCTTCGGGATTGCCGGCAAAGGTCAGCAACATATCAAACTCCACATTCTTGGGAAAGGCCTTGGTGCGCTCAAAATCCAGTGCACTTTTGGAGGCATCGAGTTTATAGGAGCCTTGCTTGGTACGTTTTAATCTATCAGCGACACCATGGGCATCACGCATTAAAAAATCGCTAAGATCAATCAAATAACTGCCCTTGGATTCCTCTTCAATTTTAAATCCATGTAGAATGGACTTTGCGAAGGCCTGCTCCACCGATTTTTTTTCCAATTCATTATCCGTAAGCGCTCGGAAAGTCAGGTTGGGCTGCACCAGCAATAACTTCCTCCCAGCCTTTTTGAAATGTACGACCTGTTCATTACCCAATTGTCCCCTATCCAAACCAATATCATTACTTCCGACACCACTGCTCAGGGAATAAACGTAAAGAAAATCTTTCTCCAAGTCGTCCACCTGCAGATACACCTTATCAGAGCCATCATCATAATAAAAATTAAAATAGCCATTGAATTTTTGAAAGTTTTTGGTCATTTCGAAAGATTGTCCCAAAAGTTGGAAAACACCGAGCGATGACACCAAAAAACATAGTACTCTTTTCACAATAGTTGGATTTTCTTTAAAAATAGTCAAAATCACATTTTCAAAGAGATAAAAATGGTATTTCATTAAAATTGAATATTTCTTAAAAAAATCGGTTGTATCCTTGACAACACCAAAAATTTTAGGGCCTTTTTTTGAAGCTTATGCCTTTATTCTTACGCATAAAAACAGTATATTTCTAGTTCTATGCCTAAGAAAATAGATCCTATTATTTTTTCTTCATACGAACCCCGCAAAGGGCTTTTTGATGAAGTTTTTAATAAAAACGGCTCGGTAAAATCTATTTACAGGACCCTTTTTGATCTCTATGGAAGACACTCGGTAAATGACTATGAAAACCTAAATAACAAGGCAAAAGCTTCTTTTTTCAATCAGGGAATTACCTTTCAGGTCTATGATGATGAAAAGGCACAGGAAAAGATATTTCCGTTCGACCTTTTTCCAAGAATTATATCCCCTTCAGAATGGGAGATCATTGAGACAGGAGCCATTCAAAGAAGTCGTGCACTCAACCTTTTCCTATGGGATATCTACCATGATAAAAAAATCATTAAGGACAAGGTCGTTCCTTTGGATTTGTTGAGTTCTTCAGATAACTACTTGCATCAAATGATGCATTTGGACCCCCCAGGCAAAATCTACAACCACATTTCAGGTACAGATATCATAAAACACGCGGATGGAGCGTACTATGTTTTGGAAGATAATATTCGTTGTCCATCAGGGGTCAGTTATGTCATATGCAATAGAACGGCGCTAAAAAGAGCTTTGTTTGGAGTTTTCAACCACTATCAGGCGCATGCAGTGACCAATTATGCCGAAAACTTGTTGCAAATATTGGAAACCGTCAAACCTCGTGGTGTTGACAGTCCTAACTGTGTGGTTATAACCCCAGGTCGCTTTAATTCAGCATATTACGAGCATTCGTACTTGGCGAAAGCGATGGGTGTCGAGTTGGTGGAGGGGCAAGATTTGTTCGTTGAGAATGACTTTGTGTACATGAAGACCATAAATGGCCCTGAAAGGGTGGATGTTGTTTATCGCAGGATAGACGATGCATTTATTGATCCATTGGAGTTTAGATCAGATTCTGCCCTTGGCGTACCTGGATTATTTGCCGCCTATAAAAAAGGTAATGTCTGTTTAGCAAATGCACCAGGGACCGGAGTTGCCGACGACAAAGCCGTTTATACCTATATGCCGGAAATCATCAAGTATTATCTTGATGAGGATCCCATATTGAACAATGTACATACTTATAGGTGTAGCAAGCCTGATGAGTTGAAATACGTTTTGGAAAACATCAATTCGCTCGTCATCAAACCAGTGGATGAGGCTGGAGGATATGGAATTTCAATTGGCAATCAATTGACGAAATCTGAAATTGAAAAAGTCAAGGCAACTATAAAACAACACCCCAGAAAGTATATTGCACAACCCATATTATCTCTTTCAGTACACCCCACCTATATAGAGGATGAAGGGTCTTTTGAACAACGGCATGTTGATCTTCGAACATTTACATTATTGGGAAAGGATAAGGATTTTGTTTTAAAGGGTGGATTGACACGCGTGGCGTTACGGAAAGGAAATCTCATTGTGAATTCTTCCCAAGGTGGGGGATCAAAAGATACTTGGGTCTTAAAAAACAAATAACTACCATGTTAGCAAGGGTTGCAAACAATCTATTTTGGATGGGTCGTTATATTGAACGATCCGAACATGTAGCGCGGTACCTAAACGTAAACTATTTTTCTTCATTGGATGCCCCTAATGAACTATCGCAGTCAAGACAGTTCATGTTACGCTCCACATTATTTATGATCGGAGACCCCATAAATGATGATAACCTGATTTTGGAAGAAGAAAAAGTTTTGTTGGACACGGCCCTCAACCAGGAAAAACCGTATTCCATTATTAGTAATGTCAAGTCCGCGCGGGAAAATGCCAACAGTGCTCGAGATCTTATATCTACCGGACTTTATGAAGCGATCAATCGTTTTTATCATTATGTACTCAACTATGATACTGATTTCTTTGTTAAAAAGGGGCTGTTCGATTTTACAGTTCATGTTATGGAACAAACTGCAGTTCTTAGAGGTAAAATAAGGGGTTCCTTACTGCACGATCAGGTTTACGCCATTGTCATGCTGGGAATCAATATTGAAAGGGCCACTCAAATTATTCGAATCATCAATTCAAAATACCATGATGCCCTTCTGGCCACGGGAAGTTACGGAGATCAAGTCGCCCATAGCTTTGAATGGACCACCTTACTAAAATGTATAGAATCGTATGATATGATGCGTAGGTTTTATCGGAAAGCACCAACCAGCCTAAGCACATTGGAATTTTTGGTCTTAAATGGGGATTGTCCAAGGTCCGTGATGAACAGTTTAAATCAAATTTGCAGACATATGAGCGTATTGGACAAGGCCAAATATCCACAAAAAGATTCAACTTCATTTTTGGTCGGTAAACTTCGGGCTGAAATTGAATTCACAAAGGTTGAATCCATAGCTTGCGATGTCCAAGGGTTTATTCAACAAATTCTTGAAAAGCTTGTTGAAATCAGTCAGAAAACAGAACAGGAGTTCTTCAATTATTGATTAGGTTTACCCTAAAAGTACCTAATAACTTTCATGGAACATCTTTATCAGATTGTTTACAGTGCAAGGAATAGCTATGAAGAAATTGTCAAAGAAGCTATTTGGCAATTTTTGATACTCCCCATGGAAAATGAGTCACAGCATTTAGTTAAGTGGCGTTTTCAAAATAGTCTTGACACTCCCTACTACATTTCTACAAGTGGACTAGGCTTTACTACCATTCGCCTACATCCCAAACACATTTTTTCAGAAATAGAATTCACATTGGAATGCGAATTGATAAAAACAGAATTGAATCCTTTCGATTTTTCACCAAATTCAAACCTTTTGGATGACTATAAAAAATTAGACTCCTTATCCTTTAAAACAGATAACGAAATCTATTTACGAGGAACACCTTTAAGCTCCTTGCCTTCTGCTCACACGTGTATTTTTAGCTTTGATAAATCAGAAACAGTATTTAAGAACTTACAGGACCTCAACCATTGGGTATACCATCATCTCTATTTTAAGGTTGGGGTTACCGATGTCACCACCCCTCTTAAAGATATCATCGACAAAAGACAAGGTGTTTGTCAAGACTTTACGCATCTTTTTTGTGCTATTGCAAAAGAGAATGGTATCCCTTCAAGGTATGTTTCGGGATACATTCATCAGGGCAATAATTTTTTTGGAGACCTTCAAATGCATGCTTGGGCGGAAGCGTTGGTACCGGGTATTGGATGGATAGGCTTTGATCCCACAAATAACATCCTGGTTTCGCAAAACCATGTTAAGGTATGCCATGGAAAAGATTACGACGATTGTTCGCCTTTAAGGGGCATTGTTTATACCAATGGAGCAAATGAAACCGAATATTTGGTTAAGGTACAATCATCGCAACTACAACAATAGAAAGCGTTATTTTTGCCCGAAACATAGGAAGATGGTAACCACAGATCAACAAAAAGATCTTATTGAACGCCTAGGTGCGTTAAGGAGGTATCTTTGACATTGATGCCAAGCGCATTGAAATAGAGAACGGAGAAGAAAAAACCTTGGTTCCCGGGTTTTGGGACAATCCCCAAGAAGCCCAAAAGAAAATGCAAGTTCTCAAATCCCAAAAAAAGTGGGTCACTGATTTTGAAACTGCCAAAACTATGATAGGCGACCTTGAGGTGCTTATGGAGTTTCATGAAATGGGCGAGGTAGAAGATGAAGAGGTTGTTGAGAAGTTCAATGTCACCAAGGAGCTTATTGAAAACCTAGAGTTTAAGAATATGCTCTCTGAGGAAGGCGATGAACTGACCGCAGTGCTTCAAATCACTGCTGGTGCCGGTGGGACGGAAAGCTGTGATTGGGCCTCTATGCTCATGCGTATGTATATGATGTGGGCCGAAAAGAATAGATATAAAGTCAAAGAATTGAATTATCAGGAAGGGGATGTTGCAGGAATTAAAACCGTAACCTTGGAAATTGAAGGGGAGTTTGCATTTGGATGGTTAAAGGGCGAAAATGGGGTGCACCGTCTGGTACGCATTTCACCTTTTGACAGTAATGCCAAGCGTCATACCAGTTTTGCCTCCGTTTATGTATATCCCCTAGTAGATGATTCCATAGAAATAGAAGTCAATCCTTCAGATATTGAAATTACCACCGCCAGAAGCAGTGGTGCAGGAGGACAAAATGTAAATAAAGTAGAGACCAAGGTGCAGTTAGTGCACAAACCCACCGGAATTCAAATTTCCTGTTCTGATTCCCGTTCCCAGCATGATAATCGTGCTACCGCCATGAAAATGTTAAAATCCCAACTCTATGAGATTGAGCTGCGAAAGAAACAGGAGGCTAGGGACGAAATAGAGGCTTCAAAAATGAAAATTGAGTGGGGCTCCCAAATAAGAAATTATGTTATGCATCCCTATAAATTGGTAAAAGATGTGCGGACCAGTGAAGAAACCGGTAATGTGGATGCGGTTATGGATGGAGACCTTAATGCTTTTTTAAAGGCATATTTGATGATGATGGGGCAAAAAGAAGTCTGATTCCATTAAAACAACCCTAAATTTGTTTAACTTATTTTCTATTTAATAAACCATTAGCCAAGGCCATATTCCGCTTTGGTTAGTTTTAAGAGCTAGTTGAAAAATGAAAACGAAACTTTCTTTTTTAGTGTTCTGTGTTACGGCCGTGCTGGCAGCGGAGCTAAACGCACAGTTCATCAATCAAAATAGATTTGGTCGTGGGCGCACCGCCATTCCCCAAGGACCAACAGCTGCAGACCAAGAACCTGAAAAGCTAACGGCAGAAGAATATGTTGAAAAGGAAATGCCCAAGTTTATTGAGACCATGAGTCTTGACCCCTTTGAACAGGCCGTAGTTCGTTCGATTTTGGTAAAAAGTGTTGAAAAGCGCATGCAACTTCAAATCTTGAATCTGGAGCCGAACCAAATGAGGGAGGAGTTTGAAAAAACCATCAAAGTACAGGATACTGAATTGGAGGCAAGTCTTCCCCCCGAGAAATACCAGATTTATTTAGAGATGCGGGAAAATCCTTCTAAAACCAAGCGAAAACAAAAAAAGAAAAAAAAGAAGGATAGGGATAAATCAAAGGGGTGAAACAACATTTCGAGATTTTTTTTTTTGAAATATCAAGATGTAAGCTATTGACCGGAAAACTCCGTTGATGACCCTCACTTTAATGTCGTTTGCAGTTTTTGGGTTTTTTATAACACCTTCTTACGAGACTTTTGTCAGAATTAAATTTCCATAATGCGACCTGTCTCCTTTATTATAGCCTTCATCATTTCCCTATCTGCATTCGCCCAGCGTCCCAATACTTCAACTTCTGGCCCTATAAAAATAACAGGTACTGTTGTGGACAAAGACTCTGGACAACCCTTGGAGTACGCCACCTTGGTTTTACAAAATGTAAGAAACCCTAATCGGATTACGGGAGGAATAACGGATAGCAATGGGAAGTTTGAAGTAGAAACCACCCCCGGAAGGTTTACCATTTCTGTAGAATACATCTCCTACACCACATACAGAAATGAAAATCAACTTCTTAGGGCATCAACAGATTTAGGGATTATTACCTTGGCGCCAGATGTGAATCAACTGCAAGAAGTTGATGTGGTGGCAGAACGAACTACCGTTGAGCTGAGATTGGATAAGAAAATCTACAACGTTGGACAAGATTTGACCGTCAGTGGAGGTACGGTGAGCGATGTTTTGGACAATGTCCCTTCCGTTTCTGTTGATGTGGAAGGTAACGTACAGCTAAGAGGCAATGATGATGTCCGTATTTTAATAAATGGCAAGCCGTCTGCCCTAACCGGTCTAAATAGTACAGATGCCTTACGGCAACTACCAGCGGAATCCATTGAAAAGGTTGAAGTTATTACATCACCTTCGGCCCGATACGATGCCGAAGGATCAGGTGGAATTATTAATATTATTCTGCGTCGAAGTAAATTACAAGGCTTAAACGGTGCGCTGACTGGCAACCTTGGATATCCCGAGCAATATGGGATAAATGGCAATATCAACTATAGAACGGGTAACATTAATATTTTTACCAATGCAGGTTACAACTTCAGGAACCGACCCGGCAACTCCTTTAATTCCACCAACTTTTTTGACGGAAATGGAAATCTGACCAACACTTTAATAGAGGATGAAGAACGAGAGCGAGTAAGCGATCGCTTTAATCTTAACCTCGGCTTGGAATGGTACGTTAATGAGACCACCTCAATAACACAATCCATCTTTTTAAGGGATTCTGACGAAACCAATGAATCCACCAATACCTTCTTTCAAGAGAATTCTAATGGAAGTACAGGTTCTGGTTTTCGTTTTGACCCTGAATCAGAGTTGGACAATACTTTTCAATACGCCTTAAACTATGACAAACAATTCAACGGTGCATCCGACCATCGTTTGACTTTTGATTTTCAATTTGAAGAAAGTGACGAGGTAGAAGAATCCTTAATCGTACAAAATGGGATTGATAGTGAATTTGTAAGAACTGCAGAAGACCAACGTCGGGTTTTTCTTCAAACCGATTATGTGCAACCCATTGGAGCATCTGGCAGCTTTGAAATAGGTTACCGGGGGGATTTCAATAAACTAGATAGTGATTTCGACGTTGCCTTTATTTCGCCAACCGAAGAAGAACTTTTTCTAAATGTGGATGATGGTTTCGCCACCAACCCCAGCAACGTGCTGGATTATAAAGAGACTATCAATGCCTTCTACACCCAATATGGGGATAAGTTCAACAAATTCTCCTTCCTAGCAGGGTTGCGATATGAGACCACGCGATTGATCATAAATCAAGTGGAAAGCAACGATTTTAATCGCAACAATTTTGATGCCTGGTTCCCAACGCTCAATCTAAACTATGAAATCAACGAAACCGAAAGTTGGCAATTTGGTTTTAACCGCAGAATTCGAAGACCCCGCTCTTTCTTTTTAAATCCTTTTCCAAACCGCGCCAGTCCGACCAATTTATTTCAAGGGAACCCCAATCTAACACCTTCATTCTCCAATCAAGTGGATTTGGGCTATCTAAAAAGATGGGAAAAATTGACCGTTAACACTTCAATATATTTTCAAAGGGCCACCGATGTTATTACCTTTATTACAGAAGATACGGGGGTAGACACCTTTTTTAACGATGAGCTCACAAGTATTATACGCAGAACACCGGTAAATTTAGCGAGCAATGATAGATATGGCCTAGATGCCAATTTAAACTATCGCCCTACGCGAAAGTGGAATGCCAATCTCAACCTCAATCTGTTTAATTTAGTCACGCGTGGAGAGTTTAATGGTCAAAACTTTGATGCTGAAAATCTAAGCTGGTTCATTCGACTAAACAATAAGATTACCTTACCAGCAAATATTGATTGGCAGACCAGGGTCTTTTATCGCGGGCCTGTGGAAAATGCGCAAACAAGAACCCAAGGTATTTTTACTTTGAATTTGGCCTTTAGTAAAGATTTTTTCAATGATAAAGCCTCCTTAGCATTTAATGTTAGTGATCTTTTTAATAGTAGAATTCGAAAATCCTTTACCCAAACACCTTCTTTTGAAAGTGATAGTGAATTCCAATTTCGTGTAAGAAGTTTTAATTTGACGTTCACCTATCGCTTTAACCAGAAAAAGAAAAGAAGTGGCAACAGGGAGCGCTTTGATGACGGAGAAGAATTTGGAGCATAAAAACTAAAAAAGGAGCAATAATTGCTCCTTTTTTTATTCTTCAAGTTTGGCCCTTTTGGCCTCCCTGCGTTCTTTCCACATTTCGATAAGGTTTCCTCCCAACCAATAAGGAACCACGAACGTCAACAGAAATATCATCAACCAGAATCCTATGGTAAGGATGGTCAAAAAAGCTAAAAATCCTAGGTATTGATCAAACTCTACTAAACTTTCTTGCATTTGATTTTCTATTTACCAACAAAGATAATTCAAAAAAAATCAAAATATCAAACAACTATTTAAGTTCATTCTTTCGCGCCAAATATTTTTCTTCTGAAAGCTCCAAATAATCCGACTGCCCCTAGGGCTATGAATTTCCAAAACTTTAAAACAAGCGCAAAGAAACCTGTCTTAGCCAAAATCTTTCCAGCAATAAGACCTCCTACTCCATAAGCCGCCACTTCATCCAAATCGGGATTAAAATCTGAATATCGATTCCCCGGGGTAAACTCAGCACTAGCAATAATATTGTCAATGTTTTTCCGTACCAAGGGCAAATATTCCATGTAACTGATCGCATTCATATTTAAATACCCTTTTCTGCCCAAGATTCGAATATTATAGTTCAGGGTGTTTTCGTTCTCTCCTTCAAAACGCAGTTCCTTTGCCCAATGTAGTTTTTTTGTATTGGAATCATAAAATGGTTTTGAGGCCCAACCAATCATCTCAATGGCTCCATAGCCCATTTTTCTCCTATACTCATTTTGTTCTTTGGTATCTTCTTTCATGGTTTCCAACAATTCGTCATAATCAATTTCCTCAGCATCCTCATCATCGATATAGCCGTCTTCGGAATATGTGATTTCAATAGCGTAGGTAAAGTCATCGCCCATGACCTTGGAATCGTTGGGAAAAAGGAGGCCCATGGTCTCTTCCGGCGGATTCCCCCAAAGCTCGGTCAATACACGATTACTTTGCGCGCCATCCAAATATTTAAACCCCTCAGGGACCTGTAAGGTTGCAATTCCCTCGCCTAGCTCAATGGAACCTTGTTGAAAATTGAAGGAATTGTTAATACTGTCCAATACAAACCGATACCTTTCTTCATCAAATTCTTGTTCAAGCGCTAAGGAATCTTCTTGGGAATGTAAAATGGCCGCGCATAGCATTAGGGATATATAAATAAGCTTTTTCATAATGTAGGTTAAGGTTGTTTTTTGCATAACGTTTCAATACATTTTAACGTATGATTCGACTATTACTTTCGACCAACTACCTTTTTACCCGTAATACCTCCTTAAAAACAGTCTCCAATGCAGGCTTGGCCAAGCAAAAAGAACTTTTCCAAACAGGTATCAGGAATTCAAAAGGCTTACATAGTTTACCTTTGTAGCTCAAAATTTTACATCAATGGAATTTAGGATTGAAAAAGATACCATGGGCCAAGTAAAAGTTCCCGCAGACAAATACTGGGGTGCCCAAACGGAACGTTCACGAAATAATTTTAAAATAGGTCCAGCTGCGTCTATGCCCCTAGAGGTGGTGTACGGATTTGCCTATCTCAAAAAAGCGGCTGCCCACGCCAATCATAAATTGGGAGTGTTAACCCAAGAAAAAAGGGATTTAATTTCCCAAGTTTGTGATGAGATTTTAGATGGTAAACATAACGATCAGTTTCCATTGGTTATCTGGCAAACAGGTTCAGGCACGCAGAGCAATATGAATGTGAACGAAGTGATTGCCAATAGGGCCCACGAAATAGCTGGCAAAAAAATTGGTGAAGGGGAAAAAACCATTCAACCTAATGATGATGTAAACAAATCACAATCTTCCAATGACACCTTTCCGACGGGAATGCATATTGCCACCTACAAGAAAATTGTGGAAGTGACCGTTCCCGGTGTGGAACAATTAAGGGACACGCTCCACAAAAAATCCGAAGCATTTAGAAAAGTTGTGAAAATTGGTCGAACCCATCTCATGGATGCTACTCCCCTAACCCTAGGTCAGGAGTTTTCTGGCTATGTTTCCCAATTAGATCACGGTCTAAAAGCCTTAAAAAACACATTGCCCCACCTAGCAGAATTAGCTCTTGGGGGCACCGCTGTGGGGACTGGGTTAAACACCCCTGAAGGATACGACGTCTTAGTGGCCAAATATATTGCTGAATTTACGGATAAACCATTTGTGACAGCCGAAAATAAGTTCGAGGCTCTTGCCGCACACGATGCCATTGTAGAAAGTCATGGGGCACTTAAGCAGTTGGCCGTATCCTTGAATAAGATTGCCAATGATATTCGTATGATGGCATCAGGCCCACGTTCAGGAATTGGAGAAATCATTATCCCTGCCAATGAACCGGGAAGTTCTATCATGCCCGGTAAGGTCAATCCTACCCAATGTGAAGCCATCACCATGGTTTGCGCCCAGGTCATTGGCAATGACATGGCCATCGCGGTAGGTGGAACCCAGGGTCATTATGAGTTGAATGTATTCAAACCGGTTATGGCCGCCAATATTTTGCAATCGGCTCAATTACTTGGAGACGCCTGCGTTAGTTTTGACTTAAATTGTGCCGTTGGAATAGAACCCAATCATGAGACCATTAAAACCCTACTCAACAATTCTTTGATGTTGGTTACCGCCCTAAATACCAAAATTGGCTATTACAAAGCTGCAGAGATTGCCAACACCGCCCATAAAAATGGGACCACACTGCGGGAAGAAGCCGTTAATTTAGGTTACGTTACACCTGAAGAATATGACAAATGGGTAAAGCCAGAAGATATGGTAGGAAGTTTAAAATAATAAATACCTTCAAAATTCCTTCAATAAAAAAAGGGCATCCGAATTATGGACGCCCTTTTTCAATTAGTGGATAGTGTTAACTATTTTAAGGTGAACTTGGAAGTTCCCAATAATTTCAGACCATCATCGTATACATTCACCATGTAGTTCCCTTTTTGGAAATCGCTTGCTGGCTTATTGATATAATCGCAAACGTCCAAAGAACTATTTTCATAATAAAAATTTGTTCCTTTTGTATAACTTACCGAAGCTCCATCTTCATTGTTCGTAGTCATTCCTTCACCAACTACGTTACCTTGCGGATCTAAAACTTCAATGAAGAACTCACGATCTCCAGCTTGGGCAATGGCGTTATCC
This sequence comes from Bacteroidota bacterium, assembly GCA_039815575.1. Classification (GTDB taxonomy): domain Bacteria; phylum Bacteroidota; class Bacteroidia; order Flavobacteriales; family Flavobacteriaceae; genus Croceivirga. Next base: position 37,682 of record JBCBZA010000012.1, read on the forward strand.
GCTACGGTAAAGCATACTTTAAATTTGTCCGTAGATTTTGCCCGCTGTGTAGAAACCAACCTTCCGCTGTTTCTTTCTTTTACCGCATCAATCTTAAACTCAGAAAGGTTAAGTGCAGAACCTCTTTCTACAGCATCTGCCAATTGCGTATTTTGTACAACCAAAGAGTCGTTGAAAACCGTCTGTTTTTCCAACTCTACAAACGTACTGTCACGTTGCATGGCCAAAAGCGTGTTTGAAGTAGTCAAAGAATCTACCTGCTTCAACAACTCTTCACGTTCCGCTTTCAATTGACCTACTTGCCTTCTGTATCGAGATAAGGAGGCAATATCAGCTTTCATAGTGGAAACTGAGTCAATGTATTTTGCAATTCGGTCACGAGCAGCAACCAATTCTTCGTTGGTAGCATTACTTTCTAAGATAGCCTTGTCATATTCTGACTTAAGACTGTTCAAATCTTCAACGACCAAATCCTTTTCCTGCTTTAAAGCATTCGTCGTCTTTTTCTTGTCTTGATAAAGACTTACAGTATAAATAATTGTTCCAAGGAGAATAACACCTAACAACCCAGCAATTACTTTTAAACTGTTGTTACTTTTAGTTTCTGTCATGATATTAATTTTTACTTTCTACAAACAAAATTTGCTAGCATCTGGTTTATATACGTCATTGGATTTCTTTTAGACGTTTTTTGGATACCAAAATGTTAAAGCCAAACGATGAGCCCAATGTTTATGTAGCTTTAGCACAAATATTTTTTTATGAATTTTTTCAATTCCTCTCTTTCCGCATTGTTTTGTTTGAGCTTAATGGCCTGTGGAAACAAAAAAAAGGAAATTGAAACTCCAAAAAGTTCAACTGTTTTATCCAAAAAGGAAAATACACTTAAGATAATTCCTATTCAACATGCAACTATGGTACTGGAATGGAATGGAATAATCATCTATGTTGATCCGGTAGGAGGAAAAAGTGCCTTTCAAGATCAAAAACCAGCTGACCTTATCGTAATCACCGATATTCATAGCGATCATTTTAGTTTAAAGACCTTGCAGGAGTTAGATACCGAAAAAGCAAAGATTATGGCCCCCCAAATTGTTGCCGATAGCATTCCTTCTCCATTTACCCCACAACTGGATGTATTGGACAATGGCGAAAAAAAAGAACGATTTGGTATTACTGTGGAAGCCATCCCTATGTATAATCTTAGGGAAGAGGCACTGAAATTCCATACAAAGGGCCGTGGTAATGGTTATGTCATGGAAATGGATGGGGAACGTATATACATTTCGGGAGATACTGAAGACATTCCCAAAGTGCGGGCATTGGAACGTATTGACAAAGCCTTCGTCTGCATGAACCTACCTACTACTATGGATATTGAACGCGCTGCCGATGCCGTTCTTGAATTTCAACCTAGCGAGGTATATCCCTATCATTATAAGGGAACAGACGGATTTAGCGATATTCAAAAGTTTAAAGTCCTTGTCAATCAGGGTAACAAAAAAATTCAGGTAAAACTATTGAATTGGTATAAGTCGTAATTAACGGACCAATTTCTTATACTTGATTCGTTTCGGCATAATATCGCCGCCCAAACGCTTCTTTTTATTCTCTTCATAATCGGAGAACGAACCTTCAAAGAAATACACCTGTGAATCACCTTCAAAAGCCAAAATATGGGTACAGATTCTATCAAGGAACCAGCGGTCGTGGGAAATGATCACCGAGCATCCCGCAAAATTCTCCAATCCTTCTTCCAAGGCACGTAACGTATTTACATCCAAATCATTGGTTGGTTCATCCAAAAGCAAAACATTACCCTCTTCCTTTAAGGTCATGGCCAAATGTAATCGGTTACGCTCCCCACCCGATAGCATGCTTACTTTTTTATTCTGTTCACTTCCAGAGAAATTAAACCGGCTCAGGTAGGCCCTTGAGTTCACCTGTTTCCCTCCCATCATCACCAATTCTTGACCATCACTAAAGTTTTCCCAAATGGATTTTTCTGTGTCAATATTGGAATGGGATTGGTCAACGTAAGCCAATTTGGCGGTATCACCTACTTCAAAGGATCCTTTATCCGCGGTTTCCTCGCCCATTATCATCCTGAAAATAGTGGTCTTTCCAGCTCCATTAGGACCAATAATGCCAACGATACCCGCCTGAGGCAAATTGAAGTTTAAATCTTCATATAATAATTTATCCCCGTAGGCTTTGCTCACTCCCTTGGCGGCAATGACATTTGTTCCCAATCTAGGGCCATTGGGAATATATATCTCTAATTTTTCCTCCAACTGTTTTTGGTCTTGACTGGCCAGCTTATCATAATTTTTTAAACGGGCTTTTTGTTTGGCCTGACGTCCTTTGGCACCCTGCCGCACCCATTCCAGCTCCCGTTCTAATGTTTTTTGGCGTTTGGAAGCCTGTTTGCTCTCTTGTGCCAGTCGTTTGGCTTTTTGGTCCAACCAACCTGAATAATTTCCTTTCCAAGGGATCCCTTCGCCCCTATCCAGTTCCAGAATCCAACCGGCTACATTGTCTAAAAAATAGCGGTCGTGGGTAACAGCAATTACGGTTCCTTTATATTGTGCCAAATGGTGTTCCAACCAGTGTACGGATTCTGCATCCAAGTGATTGGTAGGTTCATCCAAAAGCAAAACAGCGGGTTCTTGAAGCAGTAATCTACAAAGGGCCACCCTTCTGCGTTCCCCTCCGGATAGCACTTCTATTTTTTTATCAGCATCTGGGGTCCGCAAAGCATCCATAGCTATCTCTAACTTAGTATCCAACTCCCAAGCCCCACTGGCATCAATCTTATCTTGAAGTTCCGCTTGCTTGTCCATTAGTTTCTGCATCTTGTCAGCATCTTCATAGACTTCTGGAAGCGCGAACATATCATTGATTTTATTGTATTCATCCAGAATGGCTATGGTTTCGGAAACTCCTTCTTTGACTATTTCCAAAACGGTTTTATTGGAATCTAACTGTGGCTCTTGTTCCAGGTAACCAACGGAGTATCCAGGAGAAAAAACAAGATCACCTTGATAATTCTTGTCCACTCCTGCAATGATTTTGAGCAAGGTGGATTTACCTGAGCCGTTAAGGCCAAGAATTCCGATCTTGGCCCCATAAAAAAAACTCAAATAAATATTCTTAAGTACCGGGGTGTTTGCATTTTTAAAGGTCTTGGTGACCCCGGCCATTGAAAAAATAACTTTTTTATCGTCTGACATTGTGTGTAATTAACTGCCCCTTGGACCTGCTCCGATAAC
>JBCBZA010000211.1:0-5689 GCA_039815575.1 Bacteroidota bacterium
AAAACCTGTTATGGCTATTACCGATTTGCGTAGTTATCATTCCCTTTGTTTACTTTATTCGTTTAAAGCTGTATGATAAACACGTACATGGCATAGACTTAGAGGCCATGGACGAGGAACTGCGCATCTTAAAGGAAAAAGAGGCGCTACGCAAGGAGCGTGAAAAGCTGGAACAGCGCCAGACCACCCTTTCAAAAAAAATGTAACTTTGAGGTAAAGACCATAGACTTTAATGGACCAACCGTCTTCGCCGTTTAGCAAACAACAACTTTTACCCCAGGAAGAAACCCTTGAAATCTTAAAACAAAAAGGGGAACTCTTTATAGGCATTCCCAAAGAAAACCAATATCAGGAAAAGCGGATCTGCCTGACCCCTGATGCGGTCAATGCTATTACCTCCAACGGACATCGTGTGCTTATGGAAGCCGGTGCAGGTGAGGGTGCCAATTATTCCGATAAGGACTATACCGAAGCGGGAGCGGAAATTTCCAAGGATACCAAGAAGGTGTTCTCCTGCCCCTTAATGTTGAAGGTAGAACCCCCTACCCTTGCCGAGATTGATATGCTCAACCCACAGGCGACCATTATTTCGGCCTTGCAAATAAAGACCCAGTCCAAAAAATATTTCGAGCAATTGGCAAAAAAACGGATTACGGCCATCGCCTTTGAATATATTCGCGATGATGATGGGAAGTTTCCTGCCGTGCGTTCCCTAAGTGAGATTGCTGGGATTTCCTCCATTCTCATCGCATCCGAACTCATGGCCGTGACCAATAAGGGCAACGGATTAATGTTCGGGAATATCAGCGGCGTACCCCCCGTGGAAGTGGTTATTATCGGTGCGGGTACAGTTGGGGAGTTTGCTGCGCGCTCGGCCTTAGGGTTGGGAGCCAACATTAAAATATTTGACAACTCCATTACCAAACTACGTACTATTCAGACCAACTTAAACCAAACGGTGTATACGTCCACACTTCAGCCCAAAAATTTATTAAAGGCCTTAAAGCGATGTGATGTCGCCATTGGTGCGGTGCGCGGACAAGACCGCTCACCTATTGTGGTATCCACCACTATGGTGGAACATATGAAAAAAGGAGCAGTCATTATTGATGTCAGTATTGATATGGGCGGTTGCTTTGAAACGTCTGAAGTAACCGATCATGATAGACCTACCATTGAAAAATATGGGGTCATCCACTATGGGGTTCCCAATATTCCATCCCGTTATCCCAGAACCTCCACCATTTCCATAAGCAATATCTTTACGCCTTACCTTCTAAAAATTGGCGAGGATGGTGGTTTGGAAAATTCACTGCGTTTTGACAAAGGCCTTAGAAATGGACTCTATATGTACCATGGCATTTTGACCAATAAATCTGTTGGGGATTGGTTTGGTCTTTCCTATAATGACATTAACTTCTTGATATTTTGATTGATAGCGGGTTTTTTAAACGCCTTGGATGGTACTTGGTCGGCTTTTCCATCGGATTGATATTTTTGGTGTTTTTTGTAAAGAAATCCGGGGCAACGGTCATGGAACTTTGCTACTTTCCCAATTGCAGGGTACTGAAAGATATCCGCTCCAAACCCATTTCCTATGCCAACGGTTTGGAAACCAACTTTTCCAAGGATTCTGTCCTTTGGTATTCCTTTTTTAAGGAAGGAAACATTGATTTTGGCGCCAGCGAAACCAAAAGTGAACCCTGCAAGACTTACATCATTACCAACAATGAAAACAAAAACATTTCGCTTAAGAACTGCCCAGAAAGCGTAGTGGTAGAATCGTTGGATTAGCCTTATATTTTTCTCCGTGCCCTTTCTTTTTTCAATAGTTCCAACTCCCTAGAGGTTTGTCCTGCCACCGAGGTATTCTCTTCTGCCCTGCGAATTAAGTAGGGCATCACATCTCGAACGGGTCCATAGGGAAGGTACTTGGCCACATTATATCCCTTCTTTGCCATATTAAAACTAATATGGTCGCTCATTCCAAACAGTTGTCCAAACCAGATACGCTTGTCGCCCTGTCCAAGCCCCTTTGCGTCCATGAGCTCCATGAGCTTATAGGAACTATCCTCATTATGGGTTCCAGCGAAGATGGCGAACGTGTCCATATGTGTCACCATATAGGCAATGGCCTTGTCAAAGTTTTTGTCCGTTTCCTGTTTTGAAGGACAGATGGGGCTTTGATACTCCATTTCATTGGCCCTATTGTTTTCCTTTTCCATATAGGCCCCCCTAACTGCCTTTATTCCGACTTTAAAACCTTCTTTTTTGGCCGTTTCATTCAAACCTTTAAGGAAATCCAATCTATCCCAACGGTACAATTGGGCTGTGTTAAAAACAACAGCCCTCTCCTTATTGTACCTACGCATCATTTCTAAACAGAGTTCGTCTGCCGCATCTTGTATCCAACTTTCTTCTGCATCGATCAATAGGGAAACATCAAGATCATAGGCTTTTTTACAAGCGGCGTCATATCGTTTCACGATCCTGGTCCACTCCGCCTTTTCATCGGTATCTAAGGAAGCCCCGCTGCTTTTCTTTTCCAAAAGTCCAAAGCGGCCAAAGGCCGTGGGTTTAAAAACTGCGAAAGGGATGGCTTCTTTTTCTTTAACAAAATCCAACACCCTTAAAATATTCTCAAGGGCGCCATCCAACCTATTTTCCATCTGCTGCCCCTCTACCGAGTAATCCAAAATGGAACACACCCCTTTTTGAAACATCTTATCGATAATAGGAAGGCAATCTTCCTCATTCACCCCACCACAGAAATGATCAAATACCGTAGCCCTTATCAAACCTTCCACGGGCAAATGGGCATTGATGGCAAAATTTGTCACAACGGTTCCCATCCTAACCAAAGGTTCATTGGATATTAATTTAAATAGAAAATAGGCGCGCTCTAGCTCCGAATCACTTTTTAATGAAAAAGCCGTTGCAGTATCCTCAAAAATTCGTTTCATATTTAGCAAATTCTCAGACAAACAAAGATAAGCAGGTCGTAAATATTCTTTTTATCAATTTATAGCTTTCTTTGACCTATAATAGCAATGTATGGAATCAGTACTTGATACTACACATGAAATCCATTTTGGAGAAGTTGCCCAGGCCGTTTTGAACCAGCGCCTGGAACAAAGGTCCTACTCAAAGGTTTTTACTTTGGTGGATGAAAATACCAAAATCCATTGCCTTCCCCATTTTAAAACCCTTTGCCAGCATCCAATCAATGAGGTTATAACCATTAAAGCTGGAGAGGCCTATAAAAATATTGATACCTGCACGCAAGTATGGACGCAATTGTCGCAAATGGATGGGGACCGAAAAAGTTTACTTATTAACCTTGGCGGTGGGGTGGTAACGGATTTGGGAGGGTTTGTTGCTGCTACCTTTAAAAGGGGTATTGAATTTATTAACATCCCTACGACCCTCTTGGCCATGGTGGACGCCTCGGTAGGTGGAAAAACCGGTGTGGATCTGGGAAGTCTAAAAAATCAGGTGGGAGTTATTGAACAACCCCAAATGGTACTTATTTTTCCCGAGTTCCTAAAAACATTGGCAAAACGGCAATTAAAAAGTGGGTTTGCCGAAATGTTGAAACATGGATTGATAATGGATCAAAATTATTGGAATCATCTCTGCACACAACTGGACAGGCCTTGCCAACAAGATGACATCCAAACTTCCATAAAAATAAAAGGAGATATTGTTGCCAAAGACCCCACGGAAAAGAATATCAGAAAAAAATTGAATTTTGGGCACACCTTAGGGCATGCCATTGAATCTTATTTTTTAGATTCTACGGAGCGCGATACCCTCTTACATGGCGAGGCCATTGCCATTGGAATGGTCCTTGAAGCTTACCTTTCACATAAGTTGACAGGACTGTCCAAGATTGAACTGGATGAGATAAAGCGCAATTTTAGGACCCACTTTAAATCCGTGAAATTTTCCAAGTCAGAGATTGAGACTATCCTTGAATTGTTGAAACACGACAAAAAGAATGAACACGGGAAAATCAACTTCGTACTGTTAAAAAGTATAGGAAATGCGGTTATTGATATAAAAGTTTCTCCCGAATTTTTGAGGGCATCTTTCCTTTACTACATGGAACGATAGCTTCGTATACTAAAATATGGTATTGACAACTCTTGATGGCTTCGGCATCAAACTTTTTATAGTTTTAGGTATGTAACCAAAACCGACCTACTATGAGAAGAGTCATTATAGATTACAAAAGACTTGACCGCGAAATTGCTTCGCTTTTAATCGAACTTTATCCCCACGGCTATGGTGATGATGACATTATCATACTGAAGAAACCAAATGGAGAATTGATTGAAGCTGTCGAGGTAAAAACGGCTGATACTATCTATTTGGTAAAAATCAGCCAGAGCCTATCCAATTTCATATCCAACTTTGAAGAGAATATTGAGAAGGAGTTGGAGAGTGGTTCCAAATCAAAAGAAACCGCTGATGTTCATCCAGAACTGGAGTCCGGTTATGATTTGGAGGCTGATGATCTGGAATAGGGAATTACCTTAAATACCGTTCCCTTAAAATTTTAAAGTGGTGCGCTTGATGGCCACAAATAACAAAACCCAAGGCCCTTACGCTCATTGGAGTTCCGTTTGCGCTACCTACTTTTTTTAGCTCACTGTCCCCAAATGAATTGAAGAGTGCCACACTCGAATTCCTTACTGCAATAAACTCATCCAGAATATCCTTTTTACTTCTCTGGTTCGCTAAACTCTGTGGGACATAAAAATCTTGATCAAATCCTTGAAGTTCTGTTTTGTCGTTCCTCGCAAAACGAAGTGCCCTATACTGAAAAACGCGTTCAGCATCAATTAAATGGACCAATACTTCCGCTACGGACCATTTACCATCGGCATACGCATAATCCATTTTGGAATCCAGGATTTGAATGACGAAATCAGAAATAGTATCTCGGGAACTTTTGATAATATCCATCAAAGCCTCATCTGGCAGCGCCCCAATATAGGGCTGATAATACGAATGATACTCTGTGGAACTAAGCTCAGATAACCTCAATTTCCGTACTACAGCTCGTTAAAGATAGTATGCATCAAGCGTTTCTTGTCATTGATGCTTTCTTCCAAGGAAATCATGGTTTCCGTCCTGCTTATTCCATCAATGTCATCTATTTTGAATATGATGTTTTTGGCGTGGGTAGTATCCCGAGCCCTGATTTTACGGAAAATATTGAATTTTCCGGTGGTGATATGGGCTACGGTCACATAAGGTATTTGCGTAAGGCGTTCCAAAACAAATTTGGTTTGATGGGTTTTCTCAAGAAATATACCCACATAGGCAATAAATGAATATCCCAATTTAACATAATCCAGGGTCAAGGAGGAGCCTTTTATGATACCTGCTTCCTCCATTTTTTTTACCCTAACATGCACCGTACCAGCAGAAATTAGCAGTTTTTTGGCAATATCCGTAAAAGGCGTACGGGTATTGTCAATTAGCATATCCAATATCTGATGATCTATTTCGTCTAGCTTTACTTTGGCCATTACAAAAGAATTTTCAGTAAAATTAAGGGTGGGATGGCCAATTATGACGATAGTTTTAAATCTTTAGGGGCAGGCGCCGAGTATGTGGCCGTGGTGTTCATGCTGTTGGCCAGTTTGCCTTTCGTTAGATATGTCCAGCTTTTGGGGAT
>JBCBZA010000189.1:0-6822 GCA_039815575.1 Bacteroidota bacterium
TATTTTTGAGAAAATGTCGCAATGATGAGATTAGAGAAACAAGGGCTCTATTTGCCCGAATTTGAGCACGACAATTGTGGAGCGGGTTTTATCTGCAGCCTTCAAGGAAAACGTTCCAATGACATCATCCACAAAGCCCTTGAGATTTTGGATAAACTTGAACATCGTGGAGCAGTCAGCGCTGATGGAAAGACGGGTGACGGTGCTGGCATCTTGATTGACATACCCCACGATTTCTTTAAAAGTGTCTGCACTTTTGAGCTGCCTGAACCAGGAAATTATGCCACTGGAAATGTGTTTCTCCCTAATAAGGAAAACCAAAAGCAGTTCTGCCAAAACACTTTTGAAAAGAATATTAAAAAACAAGGTCTTGAGCTACTAGGTTGGCGTAAAGTTCCGGTCAACAAAGTTGTTCCTGGCAAGGTTGCCGCAGAAACAGAGCCCCATATTGAGCAGATATTCGTTGGGAAAGGAAATGCGGAAGACAAATTCCAGTTTGACCTTAAGTTGTTTATTGCAAGAAAGGTCACTGAACATCAAATTAACGCCTCCAAACTCTCGGAAAGTGCATTCTTTTATTTACCCAGCTTGTCACAAAAAGTCATCATTTTCAAGGGTCTTTTGGTGCCACAAGATATCAGTAGGTACTATGAAGATCTTTTGGATCCAAGAGTGGTAACTCGACTGGCATTGGTTCACCAACGCTTTTCAACCAATACATTTCCCACATGGGATTTGGCGCAGCCGTTCAGATACATGTGCCACAACGGCGAAATCAACACCCTAAGAGGGAACATTGCTAGAATGCGCTCTCGAGAGGAACTCCTAAAAAGTGATTGGTTTGGTGATGAGATAAATAACATATTGCCAATTATACTTCCGGGAAAATCTGACTCCGCTAGTTTGGACATGGTGGTAGAACTGCTTTTAATGACCGGACGCTCATTACCTGAGGTAATGATGATGTTGGTACCAGAGGCATGGGAGAAAAATGAAGAAATGTCAAAAACCAAAAGGGCATTTTATGAATATAACGCTTGTGTCATGGAACCCTGGGATGGCCCTGCTTCCATCCCCTTTACAGATGGAAGTTATATAGGGGCGGTATTGGATAGGAATGGTCTTCGCCCATCGCGTTATTCCGTTACCAAAAATGGTTATGTGATTATGTCTTCCGAAACGGGGGTTGTTGATTTAGAACCTGAAAACATCGAATATCATGGACGCTTGGAGCCAGGGAAAATGTTTTTGGTGAATATGGAAGAAGGTAGAATTGTCAATGATGGGGAAATCAAGGAAAAAATTGCCGAAAAATACCCCTATCAACAATGGATAAAAGACAATTTAATTTACCTCAAGGATATTCCTTATAACGATTGTCCCGTCTTTTTTGGAGAATTTCCTTTGGAAACAAGGACCAATGCCTTCGGTTATACCCAAGAAGATATCAATACCATCATTATGCCCATGGCCAAGGCTGGCAAGGAACCGATAGGCTCTATGGGTTCTGATACACCTATAGCAGTGCTGTCCGAACGCCCACAACTCATATATAACTACTTTAAACAGCTTTTTGCACAAGTAACCAATCCTCCTCTGGATGGAATACGGGAAGAATTAATTTGTGACATCAGCCTGACCCTAGGCAGTGATCAAAACATTTTCGAGACCAACGAACTTCACTGTAGAAAGCTAAAAATTCAAAATCCAGTTATCTCCAAAGAAGATTTGGACAAAATTAAAAACCATGACCGCAGTCCCGACTATAAAGTAGTTTCCATTTCTACGCTTTATGAGATTACCAAAGGACACAATGGTTTAGAAGAAGCACTGGAAAACATACTAAATCAAGCATCAAAAGCCGTTGACCAAGGAGCTAACATCATTATCCTCTCAGATCGTATGGTGAGTAAAGAAATGGCTCCAATACCGGCTTTATTGGCCTGCTCAATGATTAATAGTGGTTTACAAAGATTGGGCAAACGTTCCAGGTTGAGCATCATTGTTGAATCTGCCGAACCAAGGGAAGTCCATCACTTTGCCTTATTATTTGGTTTTGGTGCCAGCGCCATAAACCCCTATTTGGTCAATGAAATCATAGGGCGACAAATAGAACAAAACCATACTACTGAGTTGACTTTTCCAGAGGCCATTACCAATTACAACAAAGCCGTTGGGAAGGGAATTTTAAAAGTGATGAACAAAATTGGGATCAGCACCTTGAATTCCTATAGAGGTTCCCAATTGTTTGAGTGTATTGGAATCAATACTAAAGTGGTGGATCACTATTTTCCCAATACCCCAACGCGAATTCAAGGTATTGGCTTGTATGAAATTGAAAAGGAAATTGCCAAAAGACATCACAAGGCATTCAAGAAGGAAGAAGTTGCCGCCGACCTGGACTTGGAAATTGGTGGGGAATACCGTTGGAGACGCGGAGGGGAAAAACATATGTTCAATCCTTTGACCATTGCCAAATTACAGAAAGCAGTACGCAGCAATGATCCTGAAACGTACAAGGAATATTCAGCTTTAGTGAATGAACAGTCCAAAAAGTTAATGACCATCCGCGGCCTTTTTGAGTTTTCCAATTATGACCCCATACCAATAGAAGAGGTTGAACCATGGACTGATATCGTAAAACGATTCAAGACCGGTGCAATGTCTTATGGCAGTATTAGTAAGGAGGCCCATGAAAATTTAGCTATTGCCATGAACCGGATTGGTGGTAAAAGCAATTCCGGCGAAGGTGGTGAAGATTCAGAACGCTTTTATAAAAACCAATCTGGTGATTGGCGGAACAGCGCTATCAAACAAGTGGCTTCTGGCCGATTTGGAGTCACTTCAAATTATTTGACCAATGCCAAGGAAATACAAATCAAAATGGCACAAGGGGCCAAGCCGGGAGAAGGAGGGCAATTGCCTGGTCCGAAAGTAAATCCCTCGATTGCCAAAACAAGAAATTCAACACCATATGTCGGTTTGATTTCTCCACCACCACACCACGATATCTATTCCATAGAAGACTTATCCCAATTGATTTACGATTTAAAATCTGCCAATAGGGAAGCAAGGGTCAATGTGAAATTGGTTTCTGAAGTTGGGGTGGGTACTATTGCCGCAGGGGTTTCAAAGGCCAAAGCGGATGTAATTCTTGTTTCTGGATTTGATGGAGGTACGGGTGCATCACCATTGACTTCGCTCAAGCACGCTGGACTTCCTTGGGAGTTGGGCATTGCGGAAGCCCAACAAACATTGGTCCTCAACGACCTGCGAAATAGGGTTGTCTTAGAATGTGATGGGCAATTGAAGACGGGAAGGGATGTTGCCGTAGCTTGTCTTTTAGGTGCTGAAGAGTTTGGTTTCGCCACTGCCCCCTTAGTCGCTTCGGGTTGTATTATGATGCGCAAATGCCATCTGAATACCTGCCCTGTGGGTATTGCCACCCAAAACCCTGAATTGCGTAAAAAGTTCGAAGGAAAACCAGAACATGTGGTCAATTATATGTATTTCGTAGCACAGGAACTGCGGGAAATTATGGCTAAGCTTGGATTTCGAACAGTGGATGAAATGGTAGGCCAGGTTCATAAATTGGATCGAAAAAGGGCCATAGAACACTATAAGGCCGAGGGGATTGATTTATCGCCGATTCTATATCAAGTGGAAGTCCCTGAGAAGACTAAATTTCACAATACCGAAAAACAAATTCACGACGTACACAAATCGATAGAATTTGATATTATCGCCAAAGCGCATCCCGCCCTGTTCAGAAAGGAAAAAACAACCTTGGATTTTTCTATCAAAAATACGGATAGGGCAATCGGCGCGATTATAAGCAACGAAATATCAAAAATATATGGTGCTGATGGGCTGCCACAACATACGTTGAGATTGAACTTCACAGGATCGGCGGGACAAAGTTTTGGTGCATTTGCCACAAAAGGATTGACCATGGTTGTAAACGGAAATACCAACGACTATCTGGGCAAGGGGTTATCCGGTGCCAGACTTGTCATTAAAGTACCCGAAAAAGCTACGATTATCCCTGAGGAAAACATCATCACTGGAAATGTCACTTTATATGGTGCTACATCTGGAGAAACCTATATTAATGGAAAGGCCGGAGAACGCTTTTGTGTAAGAAATTCCGGGGCTAAAGCCGTGGTGGAAGGAATTGGTGATCATGGATGTGAATATATGACGGGGGGTATTGCAGTAATTCTAGGTGAAATTGGGAGAAACTTTGGTGCTGGAATGAGTGGAGGTATCGCCTACATTTTTGATGAAAAAGAAACATTTAAAAAGAGGTGCAAAAACAGTGCGCTGAACCTCTTGGAGGTAAAAGAAGACAAGGATATAGGTGAATTGAAGGAACTCATTGAAAACCATTACAATGCCACCCAAAGTCCATTGGCGCAACGCATTTTAGAGCGCTGGGAATCATGCTTGAAAAAATTTATAAAAGTATTCCCTGAGGAATATCGTCAGGCATTGATTCGATTGGAAAACGAAAAAGTAGAAACGATTTAAGCTGCAAGGTATGGGGAAGATTACCGGTTTCATGGAATATGAGCGTAAAGATGAATCTTACGCACCAGTAAAGGAACGCATCAAAAATTATAAAGAATTTACCAGACCACTTGAAAAAGCAGAGTTAAAAAATCAAGGTGCACGATGTATGGATTGTGGCATTCCTTTTTGCCATAGTGGTTGTCCATTAGGAAATTTAATTCCAGATTTTAATGATGCCGTTTATCATGGAAAATGGGAAAAAGCCACAAAGATTCTTCATTCCACGAACAATTTTCCTGAATTTACCGGTAGATTGTGCCCTGCACCCTGCGAAGAAGCATGCGTACTAGGGATTAATGAAGACCCTATCTCCATAGAAAACATTGAGAAGAACATTGTAGAAACTGCTTTTCAAAACGGGTGGATAACCCCTAATCCCCCCTCAAAGAGAACAGGCAAAAAAGTAGCCGTTGTGGGGTCCGGACCAGCCGGATTGGCGGCCGCACAGCAACTCAACCGCGCAGGACATCAGGTGACCGTTTTTGAACGTGACGAAAAAATTGGGGGATTACTACGTTTTGGTATTCCTGATTTTAAAATGGAGAAATATGTCATTGACAGAAGATTGGATATTTTGAAAGAGGAAGGAATTGAATTCAAAACTTGTACGCATATCGGAGTGGACGTGCCCGCTGATAAGTTAAAATCCGAATATGATGCAATTGTGCTCTGCGGGGGCGCCACCGTGCACCGAAAACTACCCATTCCTGGAGCTGATCTAAAGGGAGTGGTACAAGCCATGGATTTTCTTCCACAAAACAACCGGCGTGTTTCAGGTAAAAAAGATTTAGGGGAGGAAATCATAGCTTCTGATAAAGACGTTGTCGTTATTGGAGGGGGAGATACAGGTTCTGACTGTATTGGCACTTCCATTAGACAGGGAGCAAGTTCAGTGACCAACTTCGAAATTATGCCAATGGCGACCAAATCAAGGCCAGAAAACCAGCCTTGGCCTTTTTGGCCCATGCGTCTAAGAACCAGTACATCCCACAAAGAAGGTGCTGAGCGTGTCTTTAGTATATCCACCAAAGAATTTATAGGCGATACCAATGGAAATCTTAAAGCCCTTAAGACCGTAGAAGTAGAATGGAAATTTGCGAAAGGGCATCGGCCAAAACTAAAGGAAGTTACCGGAACGGAAAAAGAGTGGAAATGTGAATTAGCATTACTTGCTTTAGGTTTTACAGGATCCGAAGCCTCAATTGCAGAACAACTGGGATTGGAAATGGATCAAAGAAACAATATTAAAGCCTCAGAAAATGATTATTGCACCAATGTTCCTGGAATTTTTGTAGCGGGAGACCAAAGAAGGGGGCAATCATTGATTGTTTGGGCAATTTCGGAAGGTAGACAGGCCGCACACTACGCAGACACTTTTTTAATGGGATTTTCCGATCTCCCCCTAAAAGAGGATGGGGATTTGCCCCGAATTTAATGAATTTGATTGGGTAGGATTACTTTGAATTAGCTGGAAAAGTGGGTTGAATGACCTACTTTTCTATTTTAGAAACAAAAAAAATAAAAAAAGCCCCTTTCACGTAAAGTGAAAGGGGCTTCGAGGAAGGCGGCGACCTACTCTCCCACCTGGTGTGGCAGTACCATCGGCGCTAACGGGCTTAACTACCCTGTTCGGTATGGGAAGGGGTGGGCCCCGTTGCCATGGCCACCTAAGTCTTCAATATTGTTGACACATCGGGAAGGATCAAGAAAAGAAAGAAGTACTGCTTTCGAAGTAGTTTAAGGACTGCGCGGGGCGGTGCCCAAGCATACGGGCAATTAGTACCGCTCGGCTACTGACTTCACTGCCCTTGCACCTACGGCCTATCAACGTGGTAATCTCCCACGGCCCTTTAAAGAAAACCCATCTTGCGGCGTGTTTCGCGCTTATATGCTTTCAGCGCTTATCACATCCCGACATAGCTACCCGGCAATGCCACTGGCGTGACAACCGGTGCACCAGAGGTCGGTCCAGTCCGGTCCTCTCGTACTAGGACCAGGTCCGCTCAATTTTCTGACGCCCGCAGTAGATAGAGACCGAACTGTCTCACGACGTTCTGAACCCAGCTCGCGTGCCACTTTAATGGGCGAACAGCCCAACCCTCGGGACCTCCTCCAGCCCCAGGATGTGACGAGCCGACATCGAGGTGCCAAACCCCCCCGTCGATATGAGCTCTTGGGGGAGATCAGCCTGTTATCCCCGGCGTACCTTTTATCCTTTGAGCGATGGCCCTTCCATGCGGAACCACCGGA
>JBCBZA010000243.1:0-3648 GCA_039815575.1 Bacteroidota bacterium
TTTAATATAGATTTTATGCTTTTTTTGGGCCAAGGGTAGGGTGGTGTTAGTATTTTTCAATAATGTCATGGATTGTTGTTGGGTTTTTTCACCCAATGCCTTTGCTGTTTTATCTCCGATAATTTCAATTACATTTTTTTCATCAACAAAAGGAAGGTCAAATAAACCCAATTGAAACTTTTGTCGTAATAAGCGTCTCACGGATACATTAATTCGTTCTTCTGTCAATTTACCCTCCAATACCAATTGTATCACCAATTCTGGCCGACTCTCCCCACCAAATTGGTCACACCCTACCTCAATGATCCTTAATACCCGTTCGGCCTCGTCTAAATGCTCAACACCCCATGCCCTTGCTTCCCATACCACATCCGGTCCCATGGGAATATCGGTAATCAGCCCCCAATTGGTACAAACTACTCCATCATAGTTATATTTTTCCCGTAACAATTTGGTGATGATGGTTTTATTGAAAGCCATGGCTACATTTTCATCGGTCTGGTCCACAGGGACACCATAGTAGGGCATCACACCAGCGGTATTGCTTTTAAAAGCAGCTTGGAAGGGAATCAAGTGGTAATCAAAATTATCACCAGGATAGACTTGTCCCTTATGGAATATGAAATCTGGGTCCAAGCCTTCATTTTGGGGACCACCACCAGGGAAGTGTTTGGTAATACAGGCGACACCGTTGGTTAATGCTTCCCCTTGCAACCCTTCAATGTAGGGGCCTGTTAAACGCGAGGTTAAAGCGGCATCCTCACTAAATCCTCCTTTAATACGTGCCCAACGAGGTTCGGTAGCCAAATCTATTTGCGGGCCTAAAGACTCCCGAAAGCCTACAGCCATGAATTCCCTACGAACTACATCGGCGAATTGCCTTACCAAATTCTCATCCCCCATAGCGGCAAAACCAGGCATTTCACAAAACTGCGTAAAGCCAGAGTAGGCTGAATGTTCATTGTTTTTGTCAAAATGGTGTCGGGGATCGGAGGCCATTGTAATGGGAATACCCAATCTTGTATTTTCAGCAAGCTGTTGTACATTATTATACCATTTGGCCAAAATGCTTAGGTCATCTGGAATATCCCAAGTATTGAAATGGGTCATTCTTTTTATACGCATGTTTTCGGTAATGGGAGGTTGGCTGGCAACAAATCCTTTTAAACCTTGTTTGCCGTCTGGAAGGGCATCAGTACTAACAGGGACGCCATTGATAAACATCATCCCCGCTTTTTCCTCCAAACTCATCTGTCCCAGCACATCTTCAATTCTTGCATCAATAGATTGGCGGACATCCTCATACACATCCATTTTCTTGTTCTTGTTTAAATCCCTAAAGAACTGACCGTCTTTTTCGACTACTATTTTGGACTTGTTGTAAAGGGTGGCTGACAGTTGATTTTGTACATCTTCTTTTTTGTGGTTTTTACACCCTATTAAAATGATAATCCCCAGGGCTGCCAATACTATTTTACTCATTTTTTGGTTTTTATGCACTTTGACCATGATACCCCTAAAAATACGATTTAATGATGGTCAAAGAAATAAAGTGGCGCTCACCTCGATCTTTGTATTTTCATTCATTTATAAAAACAGGTTTTTGATGTCACTTATAACGCAAAATCCCACTTTCAATGGTAGTTTCTTGCAGTATAGGACAACAGCACGCTTATTAAGTGGTATTCCACCTAGCTCTTACAATCTTTAAGAGGCTATTGTTTTTAGGATTATGGGCCTAGATTATTTTACACCTCCCTTTTTGTTTTCAATATCCCCAAAGGTTTTTACCTCCAGTAAAAAAGCACTAAATAGGTATTTTATTCGTTTAAAAGATAGAATTTGCTATCGAAGAATTGTGACGATCCATTTTTTTAAGCACAACCCTGTATCTATCGAATTCCCGAGCCTTTTGAAAGTTATTTTAACATCAAGACTTTTATGGATGGGTATCTTTGTATGTTTGCTGGTAAATCCGATACTGGGTCAGTTCACTAGAACCGAAACCAATCCGAAAGGCTCCTTTATAAAACGTGCTATAGTACCTACGTCTTTGATTTTAGGAGGTGCCTTATTGTCTGGGAGTAGTTTTGAACGTAACCTTCAAAGCGATTTAAGAAATGAACTTGGGAGTGATTTTTTCACAGAAATAGATGATTATACCAGATTTGCTCCCATAGCCCAAATGTACATTGCGGATCTGGCCGGTGTTAAAGCCAAGAACCACTGGTTTGACCAAACCAAACATCTGACTATTTCTGTGGTAGTGAACCAAATTTTAACGGGGAGTTTAAAGCGGATAACCAAGAAACAGCGTCCAGATGGTAGTTCGGGATTAAAATCTTGGCCTTCCGGCCATACCTCATTGGCTTTCGTCTCAGCGACCGTTTTATATGAGGAATTTAAGGAGGAAAGCCCCATATTGGCCTACAGTGGCTATGTATTTGCAGGTGCGACGGGCTTTTTGAGAATGGCCAATAACAGGCATTGGTTATCCGATGTTCTTGCCGGGGCCGGTCTTGGTATTTTGGTCACTAAACTCGTGTATGAATTTGATGGTCTTTTTTCATGGAACCCTTTCTTAAAAAGTAAGGATATCACTTTTGCCCCGAATTATAACGAAGGCGCCTTAGGCTTTTACTTCTCTAAGAAGTTTTGAGTATGAGGCGGCTCCTTTAAAGTCTGAAATTAAAGTGATTTGATCGGATAGGTAGCCTTCTTTTGGAAATCAGCACGAAAAATCCTTCTATCCTATAAATATTTTTCAATCATTTCCTTTTTTTAAAGATACATTCGACCCTTACTGCTTATTCCATCGTTTGGTATTTTCAAGACATTCCTTAGTATATTGACCAGTCAAGATTTTCGCGAACGCCTCAACTGCCGTGAATAGTTGAAGCAAATTACCGTTTGCGGATCTGGTCTCGAATTCTGGTTTGCCAAGGCCTTTAAAAATGAACCCGAACCCTGTTGGACTTAGCAATGCACTATGCACTAGCCATTGACGCATTACAGCGTAAATACGTAAATGACATGGGTTTGTCAAGGATTCCTCCATAAAAGAAGTTCAGATACCGGGTTATTTATCGAAAAATTCATGAATTGTTACGGTTCATCGAAAACTCTTCGATTAAGACCATTAATTTTACGTACTTACATAGCCCAAATCTTTATACATGTTCCAGTCCAAAACGCTACTTCTACTTAGTATTGTCTTTTTATTGTTTTTATCCACAGCTACTGCCCAACGTATTACATCCAACTTGGGAGAGGGTTTTACCCATGTTTCCGTGCGTGGGGAAAAAGCCGTTTTTTATATGCTAGAAGACCAACGGTATGCGATTGTTACCGACGGCATACCCATGGAAAGTCTAGAATATAAAGTTGAAAAAGGAATACTAACCATCCATTTGCCAAAGGATAACAATAAGGCAAAAAAAAGCTTGGTTCTCTTATATCCAAAAGGGAAGCAGGTTCCAAAAGTTATCTACCCTCTTGGAAATGGACTAGTGCGCCTGTAGTCCTTTTAGTGATATTCCAAATATGATGGTAAATGATATCATTTGACCTTCATTTCGAACATAGGAACGCGGAATAATTAAATCAAGAGTTGATAGTATTATCGGAAACCTTTTTGGAATAACTAAA
>JBCBZA010000100.1:0-14765 GCA_039815575.1 Bacteroidota bacterium
GGCTGACTTTACCTTAGTGGTATTTATAATGACCGATCGATTTATCTTTATAAAAGAATCTGGAAGAATGGGAAGAAGTTCTTTTAAGGAAGACCTAATCAATACTTGCTTATCAACAGTATAAAAATTGTTGTAATACCTATCTGATTTTATGTATAACAATTGGTCCACCTTAAAAAAATGGTTGACCGCACCATCATTTATGATGATCGGCTCACTTTCTTCCATTTTGAGTTTTATCGATTGAAGTAGGTTTTCCAAATCCCGCATTTTACAATTAACCCGTTGAATGGAGCGCAGGAATCTAGAATCATCAAATGGTTTTAAGAGATAATCAATGGCATTGGTTTCAAATGCCTTTATAGCATAACCATCATAGGCCGTGACAAAGATGATATCGCCGGAATAATTGGAAGCCGTGTTTTGAAGCACTTCAAAACCACTCATATCCTTCAATTGGATATCGAGAAAAATCAAATCAAATTTTTGGGTCAGCATAGCATTGATGGCCTTTAGGCCACTGTCAACTTCAAATATCTCATCACTGGGCCGAAATTTTTCCAATAACCCTCTAATTCTATGCCTAGCCGGCAACTCGTCATCAACTACCAATATTCTCACAAATCCATTGTTAAACGATTAATTACCCATTCCCCCTTCTGAAAAATCTTGAAGTTAAAATTGCTCCCATAAAGGGCTCTCATCCTATTTTCCAAATTTAATATTCCCAATCCTTTTCGGAATTGACCAATTGGCTTCCCATTATTGGAGATACATATGGAAAGTTTTTCTCTTTTTAACTCAAAATCTATGTTAATGATCAATTCATTTACCCCTCTAGTAAAACCGTGCTTTATACCATTTTCCACGAGAGGTTGAAGAATAAATGGTAAGATTTTCAATTCCTTTAAATCCCCTTTTATCGAACGATTTACAATGAGTTGATTTGAATAGCGAAATTTCTCAACTTTAAGGTACTTTTCCAATAACTGCAATTCCTTCTCGATCGTTATTTGTTTTGAGTAATCAATCAGTAAAGATTCCCTTAGTAACTCACTGAGGTTAATTACCATTGACTTCGCCGTTTCTTTATTGCGATCTATTTCGCTTAAAATCCCGTTGAGGGAATTGAATAAAAAATGGGGTTGTATTTGATTTTTTAAAAGTTCAAACCGCGCATTTAGCAATTGTTCCTTTATAAGGAACTCATTTTTTGTCTTTGTAATCCTATCTTTAAGAAAGTCTAATGAGGTCAATAATATCACCATCAGAAAATAATAGGCCGCGATGTTATGAAACTCCGAAAGGAACGTTTCAATGAAAGCCCCTAAAAACCCATCTGTTGACCATTCTCCCATTAAGTAGAGATACGCAGCGATACCAATAGCTAAATAAAGGGCTACGTAAAAAAAACAGCCTAAAAAATGAAATATAATTTTTGCTGGTAATCCCTTCTCTTTCAAAAAGGAATACAGGGGAATGATTAGGACAACTATTAAAAAAAGCCCCACAACGATAGCTCGAATGATGTAAATTAACTCTTGACGTAACTCAAAAAGGCTTGAATACACCCCCTCGGTTATAAGAAGTTGTAAGGTCAAGAAGGAAACAAGAACCAACCAAGTGGCTGTAAGCAACTTGTGATATAGGAACTTTCCGCTTAAGTTGATTTTTTCCAGATATCCTAGATCCGAATTTAAATCTTTCAATGACGGATTGGATTTATTCATAAAAGATTAAAATTAAAGGTTTCAGTTTGAAGTGCATGAAAATTTATTTTTTTGAAATGTATCCTCAATTTTTTGAACCATTTTCTTCGTTTTTTGCATTCTTCCTCCATTCAAAAGAGGTCAATACCTGACTGTCGCATCAAGATTTTCAAAAAATGTTGCAATATTCCTGCGGTTCATTAACAAGAATATCTATGCACTAAATATTTTTCTTCTTTTGATCGAAACAAAAACTGAAGTAATGCATTATAGAATTTACTTTCATCTATTCATTTTTATCCTAATCGTATTTCAAGCTCGCGCACAATCCGACTTTTTATATGAACCAAGTGCATCACATCCCTACGGGCTACCAAATCCAAACGCCCCAGAAAACATAAAGGATTGGGAAGAACTCATTGGGGAGTGCGAATGCGAGTCCTTTACTTTTCAAAAAGATAGGACTTGGAGCGAACCGGTAAAGGCCATCTGGAGGTTTAAATACATCATGAATGGTACAGCGGTACAGGACGAAAGCCTAAAATCTGATGGGATCCACGCAGGAAGTATAAGACAATTTGACAGCGAAGGTGCTTCCTGGAATGTCCACTATTACTCTGCCTCTGCAGCACCCCAGGATTTGCAATCTTGGAACGGAAAGCGGGATGGTGATAAAATAGAGCTCTATAACGAACAAAAAGCACCCAATGGTATGGATGGGTTTTACAAAATTGCCTTTACTGATATCTCTAGGCAAGGCTTTAACTGGCTTGGTCAGTGGGTAAGTCCCGATGAAAGTATAAAATTCCCCTTGTGGAAAATTAATTGTATCAAAACGAAATAAAATGCCAATTCACTTGAACATCGAAAAAAAATAATCTCACTATTTGTCCCCATCACATAATTGGCCTTAGCGGTAAATAGTGGAGAAGTTTCTGAATGCAATAATGGAAAGGTGGAGGTCAAGATAATGTATCTTGATGATTGGAAAAAGCTCTTTGAAGACCTGGAAATATTTCAAGGGAGAACATAAATAATTTCAATCATAAAAGAATGCAACCTATAATAACTGTTGAAAGAAAATCCTTTAGTTGTAAGGTGTTTTAACCAATTGGTTCACTAAGAATACTGGTTTAAAAGGTATGGGAATATTTGAGTTAAAGGGGAAAAAAATCAAAAATGCATTGGTTATACTTTTCATATTCGTATCCATTAAAGCCAATCTTGATTACGAAAATATGGGGAATTCGTTTTCCATGAATGGGGCGAAGTCTATTGATTTTTCAGGAGTTGATCATTTTTGGCCTATTATGAGGAATTTGAAAAAGGACATAGAACCCCCTGAATCCGATTGGAATAGATTATTTGCCACCCGTTGTTACCAATATATTATTCAAAGTACCTCTCAAGAAAAACTCAAGAGAAGATTTAGAATGGCTTACATGCCGCAATTTTCGAAAGAAAGGCAGGCAATTCTCCAGAGAGGAGGGTACAACGCAAGAATCCTGAATCATCTCATATCCGTTGATAAATACAAAATAACTAGATATATAGATAGTATTCAAGGGAATCCATTCATTGAGAAGTCTTTACAACTCACTTCCACGTATCTTCCTGAAAATTTCATAAAAGAAAATAAAGGATTGACACCAACGATTTCCTTCGGGGTTTTTGAGCCCGACGGTCAGGCCAGCCGACAAATTATTGCGATGGACATTTGGTTCGCTATGGGAATTGACGTTGAGAAATTTTTTGCACATGAGGCCCATCATTCCTTTATCTCCAATATAAGACGGCCCACAAAAGAAGTAGATGACGAGGGATTACGGTTTTTACTCATGTCCATTCGTCAGCTACACCTTGAGGGAATTGCTGACCTAATTGACAAACGTGATATCCTAGCTAATGGAAATGTTTCTGAGGAGGAGGACTGGTATGGATATCATTATAATAAATACTTCCAAGAAGCTAAGGAAACCCTAAAGAAAATAGATAGTTTGATGAAGGAGAGTTCATCTTTGAACGGTGACGCCAAAGGCAAGGAAATCTGGGGGCTTTTACACTTCGGCACCCATCCTGAGGCCATGCATATGGCATTGACCATAGAAAATACATTTGGTAAAGATCATATTATAGAAATTTTGGATAACCCTTTTAAAATCTTTTGGAGTTATCAAAAGGTTGCCAGCGTACGTCCTCAACTGGCGCATAAATTTTCTAAAGAAAGTATGGACTATCTAAAATCCTTGGAAGCTAATTACCTTACGGAACCTAAAAATTAAATTCCAAGCAACGTAATTGCCTTATTTTGAAAGGGGTTATGAAGAACTTACAATCGGGTTATGCATAACTCCAAAACGTAAAAATGACGTTCTCCAAATGTGAAAACTAAATAGTTATAGATACAGTTATTGATATATCATGAGGCAGTTCATTTTTATTGTTCTTTTTTTAGGTCTTATACGTTCTAGGATAAACGAAAAGTTGTCAATAGAACGATATTTCGCTGATTGATGTCTTGAGCAATGCCTTCGATTTTATCGCAATTACGGCAATAAGTTGTTTATGAAATAAGTCAAATTCTTCCCCATATTTTCTTTGGTATTGTAGCATTCATTTCTAAAAAGAATATTGCCCTTTTTATCAAATCTTTTAATATTCCAACGGTAGCGGCACCAACAGTAAACTTTATTACTGACCAGCATGGACCAGGCGCAAATATTCCTCTAGGCAACCATGGGACTTGAATAAAAACATTCATTGAAATTTTAGCAGAAAAACCATAGTTCACTCAAATATCATTGTATCTTATTTTGAAGTTGTGATTGCTTTTAAGGTGCTAATTCAATTGACAATATGGCAACCACAGGGAACAAACAAATCAAAATCCTAGAATAAGTTGTATGGCAATTAGTCAAATTGAAGACGGTTACTTCATGTTTAGCATATAGTAATGTTATTACCCTTGATTAACCCTTTGAAGCCAAAAATCAATCCAAGGTTCATTCCACCGATCCGGAATCAATTTGTTATTTAGCGGCATTGCATTAAATATTTTTTTTGCCTTTTCTAGCAGTACTTTTCCGGCATCTATTTTCTCATAATCGGCTGCTGGCTTGTTTCTGTATCCAGCGCCTATACTACTGGTCCCTTTAAGGACCATAAGCAAAGGACTTTCGCCATCGTATGAAAATCCATCTTCCATGGCTTGCTTTTGTAGGTTAACAAACTCCATACCTCTTTTTGTATCTCCTTTAATGAAATAAGGAACTTGGTAAAGACTGCTAATTAAGGCTTTAAGGGCCATCACATAAGATTTTTCTTTATCGGAAAGGGTTGAAAACTGGGTTTCTACCCTGTTAAAGTATGAAAGGGAGGTTTCTAAATAGCTTAGTTTATCCTCACTGGCATTGGCTACCTGGGAGTAAACAAAAGAGGTCCAATAAGCTGCAACCCAATTTGTAGGTTCTAAATCACTTATGACAGCGAGTTTTTTAGCAGAAATAAGTTCTTCTGATGCCGATTTAGCACTTTCGTGAAGGGACAATGCCTCCAACATTTCTGCTTCAAATTTGTCTGACTGCCCAATTGTTATATTGAAACAGAGGGTCACGAACAGTACTGGAATAATTAAGTGTTGATTCATAATTTAAAAGTGTATCATTGGATAATTGTTGTTCCTTTCTTTTTATTTCCAAATAATTGTTGACAGCTATCACCTGGCATTGTAATCCCATATCAAATGACATGTGCAAAATATAGGAATGCCTAAAACCAAAAAGTCAATAGAACTGCGTTTTCCATACCTATCTTTATGTTATGGATGTTCCCGAAATATTCCGATAGCAATCGAAGGTACCGTTCAAAAATGCTCTTGCTCTTAATTTGATGTCCTTTCCGGAATTTTTGATGTGAATTCTGGGTCTTGATGCCTATAGTTGTGAAAAATGTCACCCATTAAAGGGGTTTGAAACCATAGTTTTATTTTTCATCACATACTTTTAGGGTATACATTACTAAGGGATGACTGTGAAAAAACTAAAATACCTGCTGGTAGCGTGGCTCTTTATTTGCGTTTTGTCCATATTACAAGAATTCTTGACCAACCTGTTTAGGCCAGAGTTGACAGATTTGCGTAAGGCACTCATATATTCCATGATCAGGTTTTCTTCAGGAGTAGTCGTCACATTTGTTTTGCTGTTACCGCTTTACGAATTACTCCGAAAAAAAAGTGCGCTCACTAGAACTATTGGATTCATTGGCTTAGGCTTTTTTTTCATTTTGGCATACGTAACCCTCAATGTTTTGGGCTACTTGGTATTTTTCATGGAGACTACTTGGTATAACCTGCAATATGGGGTAATAGAACAAACCATTAGCGGACTAAGGGTCATAACCTTATACTATACCTTTCTATTGGGAATATTGATGGTCATGGATTACTTTGATGAAAAAAAGGAAGCTATGGCAAAAAAAGAGAAATTGGAATTTGAATTGTTTATGGCCAAGTTTGACAATCTCAAAAACCAGCTTCAACCCCATTTTCTTTTCAACTCAATAAATAGTGTTATCTCAATAATAGATGAGAAAAAAGATGATGCACAAAACATGTTAGTGGATGTAAGTGATTTGTTGCGAAAGTCAATAGATACGGACTTTTCAAAAAAAATTACACTCCACGATGAAATTGCCATTTTAACGCTGTATCTAAATATTGAGAAAAGAAGATTTGAACATCAATTGAACATTCAATTTGATGTTGACGTTGAAACAAGTTATTTATGCGTCCCGCCTTTTTTGTTACAACCACTAACGGAAAATGCTATAAAACATGGCTTCTCCAAAGACATCAAAAAACTATCATTGTTCGTTAAAACCGATATGGAAGATGATTACCTCATTATCAAAATCATTAATAACGGGAAAAGACTAAGTGATTTTCAAAAAGGTATAGGCCTTAAGAACCTACATGCCCGGTTGGAAAATGAGTATGGTACCGATTATGAATTTAGTTTAACCCAAAACGGCGAATTTGTGACCAATTTGTTGAAAATCAAAGCGTATGAAGATTAAGACGGTTATTGTTGACGATGAGGCCCCAACAAGGCGAAGAATGAAAAGATTGCTGGGCTCCAATGGGATTTTTGACCTTATTGGCGAAGCGGAAAATGGAGAGGATGCCATACCTTTAATCAATAAAGCAAAGCCTGATTTTCTATTGCTGGATATCGAATTAAAAGATATCACCGGATTTGAGGTGCTTTCAAGACTCTCTCCCGAAATCAATCCAATCATAATCTTTATCACCGCCTATGATGAATATGCAATCAAAGCATTTGAAGCCAGCGCTGTCGACTATCTTTTGAAACCCTACAAGACTGAACGTTTTGAAAGAGCACTTGAAAAGGTAAGGGGACTCTTTGAAAGTAATACCAGTCCATCATTCCAAGAACTTCTTCGAACGCTAAAACAAGCAAATTCAAACCACATCCGTGTTCTGAAAATTCCCGAAGGTAAGACCCAACACCATTTCCAGCCTGATAAAATCATATATATCAAATCAGACAATTATTACTGTAACTTCCACATGGATAAGGAAAGGGAGCAAAAATTGATAAGAATATCCCTGAAAAGTCTGGAACCACTACTGCCCAGTGACTTTATTCGTATTAGTAAATCTGTAATCATTAATAAAACAAGGATTGATTCCATCAAGTCTTTAAAAAAATACTTCGAGGTTAACATGACAAACGGGCATACGTTGACGGCCTATAAGACCTTTAAAAATATTACGCAGGACATTTTCAATCTTTAGGATTAAATCCTGCAAGAATTAACGAGACTAACTTCATTTGACGTTCAGGTCAATAAGAAGAACTTCACCAAAAAAGACTTTCTGTCCTTCTTGGTTTTATCTCTATGCAAGCCCATGCATCTTGGAATAGTGCTTTATCTTTTTGATTAATATTTGAGGCTGATTTATTAAAACATTAAGAGTCATAAACTTACGTTTCTCACGAATAACTTTGGGATCATTGACCTCCGACCTCCACACAAAACGCTATGTTGAAAATAAAAAAACCGTTCGAATTGAACGGTTTTAAAGTGACCACGGAGGGATTCAAACCCCCGACCGCTGGAGCCGAAATCCAGTGCTCTATTCAGCTGAGCTACGTGGCCAATTTATTCCTAACAATAGTGGAAATGGTCTTGCCATCAGCTTGTCCAGCCAATTCTTTGGAGACCATCCCCATTACTTTTCCCATATCCTTCATACCAGATGCACCAATAGCGTCTATGGTCAGCACCACTACCTTTTCAATTTCTTCCTCGGTCAGTTGCTCAGGCAAGAATTTTTCTATGACGGCAACTTGCGCCAATTCCGGTTCTGCTAAATCCTCCCTTCCTTGTTCGTTGAAAATGGTAGCACTATCCTTTCGTTGCTTTACGAGTTTTTGCACCAATTTCACTTCCTCTTCCTCAGAGAGACTGCCTCCAGCACCTTTTTCCGTTTGGGCCAACAAAATGGCAGATTTTATGGCACGCAAAGCTTCTAAGGCTACTGTGTCCTTAGCTTTCATTGCTGCTTTCAATTCTGTCATAACATTTTCCTGAAGACCCATAGTTAAAAAATTATTTGGGCTGCGAAGATAAAAAATAAACCCGAAAATAGGTGACTATTTCCGGGTCTAAACGCTCCATTAAAATGGAAACAAACTAAACACTACTAATCAACATTATCGTGTAAAAATGAGTTGTTGGAACGCAATTGAATCTCATCATTGCTGTCTTCCCCTAAACTCATTCGGGATACCTTTTGTTCTTTGGGGTTTTCATCCAAATCCACACCCTGCCTTTTGTAAGCAGGTTCCTTCTCTATGTCGTCCACACTTTTTCTATTGTTCTTAAAGGTGTAATTGAAATTTTTTAATTTTCGCTTGCGCTCTTCCGCACGTTCCTTTAGCAAATCACCTATAGAACTGTTCATGGGATCTACATAACCATCAGCACCAGGTTCGTTTTCCGTTACCGCCTCTGTCTTGATGGTTTTCTTTTCAAAAACAAGTTCATTCTCCACTAGCTTTGGTTCATGTGTTTCGGCTACGGAACGGGCACCCGTCAATTGGGTTTCCAATTCCATGTATTCTTCTAGATTGTATCGGGTTTCACCATCTAAATTATAATCTAAAACTGGGCTCACTTCAACAAATTCATTGACCTCCATATCCTTAACTTCCTCATCCAAATCAAAGGTTATGGTGTTCTCAGCTGTATCCTCTTTTAATTCGTTTATGGGCATATCAAAGGTCAACGCAAACTGGTCTTCCTCATTATCAATTGGTGCAACCACCTCCTCTCCAATCACCTCCATCCCATTGATGACATCTTTGGACTCAATAATGATAAATTCATCATCCGTAGTAGTGGCAATCACTTCTTGAACAGGTTCGGGAAGTACCTCGTCATAAAAGACATTGAAATTTCTGATATAGCTCGTTGTAGGAATCAAATCAGACTCCTGTTCCCCATTTTCATCTTCCAGACTATGCTTGATGATCGGCTGTTCCACTATCGGTTCATCAAAACCCTGCTTACTTACGGCCGTACTTTCTGCGCTCAAATCTTGGACCGCTCGTTGTTCGTCCTCCAGGGTATGAATAATTTTTTTTGACTCCGTATTGACAATTTCATCTTGTTGGTCAATTGCAAAACCAGTAGCAATCACCGTTACGGCTATAGCGTCTCCGAGATTTTCATCCTCTCCAACTCCCATAATGATATTGGCACCATGGCCTGCTTCTATTTGTATGTAATCATTGATTTCACCGATTTCATCAATGGTAATTTCCTGCCCTCCAGAAACAATTAGTAACAGCACATTCTTGGCTCCAGTAATCTTATTATCATTCAACAAGGGTGAATCCAAAGCTTTTGTAATGGCTTCATTAGCCCTCCCAGAACCAGAAGCTGTAGCCGATCCCATAATGGCCGTCCCACTATCTGACAATACCGTTTTAGCATCCCTAAGGTCAATATTCTGGGTGTAGTGGTGGGTAATTACTTCAGCAATTCCCCGAGCTGCAGTTGCCAATACCTCATCCGCTTTTGAAAATCCCGCTTTAAACCCAAGATTCCCATAAACCTCCCGAAGCTTATTGTTATTAATTACAATCAAAGAGTCCACATTGGACCTCAATTTCTCAATGCCCAATTGTGCCTGTTTACAGCGCATTACCCCTTCAAATTGAAAGGGGATGGTCACAATACCTACCGTTAGTATATCCATTTCACGGGCAACCTTGGCAATTACAGGTGCAGCACCAGTACCTGTACCCCCACCCATACCGGCAGTAATAAATGCCATCTTGGTGGTACTCTCCAGCATCACTTTGAGGTCCTCCATACTTTCTAAGGCAGCCTGTTCCCCAATTTCTGGATTGGCCCCTGCTCCCAGCCCTTCCGTCAGGGAAACCCCCAATTGAATTTTATTGGGTACCGAACTGTTTTCCAAAGCTTGGGCATCTGTATTACAGATAACAAAGTCAACACCATTGATGCCTGCTTGGTACATGTGGTTGATGGCATTACTACCACCACCTCCTACGCCAACCACTTTAATGACGTTGCTTTTATTTTTTGGTAAATCGAATGCTATATTATCAAATTCATTGCTCTTACTCATGGTGCTTTTGTTATGTGTGGGTGTTTTTATTCTGCTTTATTCTGCGTTATCCAAAAAGTCCTTCAATTTCTCCGACCACTTATCAAAAATGGTTTTCCGTTCCTTTATTTGTGAAATAGTCCCTGTGGATACAGGTTCTTCCCCTGCCAATACTTTTTCGGGCTCATGATGTTCTAATGTTTCCGGCTCCCCTTTTTTGTTATCAGATTGTATGGCGTTCATTAAAAGTCCAACAGCCGTAGCGTATAACGGACTTGCAATTTCATCATCTGAATCTCCCGCCAGGTGCTCATTGGGATATCCAATTCTGGTATCCATACCGGTGATGTATTCAACCAATTGCTTTAAATGCTTTAATTGGCTTCCCCCACCCGTCAATACAATACCGGCAATCAACTTTTTCTTTTGTTCCTCATGGCCATAATTCTTTATCTCCACATGGACTTGTTCAATAATTTCAACCACCCTTGCGTGGATAATTTTGGAGAGGTTCTTTAAGGTGATTTCCTTCGGTTCACGGCCACGAAGCCCTGGAATAGATACAATTTCATTATCCCTATTCTCACCTGGCCATGCCGAACCAAACTTCATTTTTAACAATTCCGCCTGTTTTTCAATAATGGAACAACCTTCTTTGATGTCTTCAGTAATGACATTGCCTCCAAATGGAATCACAGCTGTATGGCGGATGATTCCATCCTTAAAAATGGCAAGATCTGTGGTACCGCCTCCTATATCAATTAAGGCTACGCCGGCTTCCTTTTCTTCCTGGCTTAAAACTGCCTCAGCGGATGCCAGGGGCTCCAAGGTGATATTACCCAGATCAAGTCCTGCACTTTTAATGCACCTTCCAATATTTTTAATAGAGGATACCTGGCCTACAACAACATGGAAATTGGCTTCCAATCGACCTCCATACATACCAATAGGTTGCTTTATTTCTGATTGGCCGTCCACTCGGTATTCTTGAGGTAGCACATGGATGATTTCTTCGCCGGGAAGCATCACCAATTTATAGACTTGATTGCACAACTTATCCAAATCATCATCATTGATAACTTCTTCTGCATCGGGCCTTGTAATATAATCGCTATGTTGCAGGCTTCGAATATGCTGACCTGCAATACCAACCACGACGGAGCCTATTTTTAGCCCAGCATTTAGCTCTGCTTGTTCCACTGCTTGTTGAATGGAACTAATGGTCTGGGTTATATTATTGACCACTCCCCTGTGCACCCCCAAACTTTTTGACCTTCCCGAGCCCAACACCTCAATTTTGCCATACTCGTTTTCACGCCCTATAATGGCAACTATTTTAGTTGTTCCAATGTCCAGACCTACTGAATACTTACCTTGTTCCATAATTTATATTTTGGTGCACACTACTTGATTATCAAATTCCAAACTCACTGCTGCATAGTTCTCCAAAGTTTTGTCCTTGGTGGCTTTTAAATAAAAAGCCATGAAATTCTTAAACTTTTCATCTAGGCTATCTACATTCCCTAGATTGACCACAAATTCATCCACCCGCAATTTTAGCTGGTAGTCCCCTTCGTCTTTGATATGAATACCTATAACATTTTTTCTCAAGAACTCATCTTTGTAGATGTAGTTTAAAATCACATAAGCATCCTCAAGGCTTCTTCCTGTGATTTTTCCGGTTATTATGGGAACGCGAGCTGAATGATTTTTTGACAAGGGCATGCGCTTGCCTTCATCATCCAGATAAAATCTGTCGGTTCCTTCAATTCTCCCTATGGGCTTTCTTTGAACAATTTCTGAGATGAGTTCCCCTTGAACGGAAAAATAGACTTGGGCGTTTTTAACCATAGGATTGGACTCGATAATCTCTTCTATGGAATTCAAAGCTACTTGTTCTTTTTCCCTGTTTTTTAGACTACCATAATTTTGTATTAACAATTTATTAACCGTGTCTTCGGTTAAGTACAAATCATTGTTTCCCAGGAATTTAATGACCACATCGTTTATTTTTCTATTTTTTCCACGGTAATCGGCAAAACTGTAAAGTCCTGCAATGGCCAGGACCAAAACCGATACTTTTAAATAATTCCAATTAACTCGCATAGGCCAGTGCTTTTTTGATTTTTGGTACCTCTAATCCAATGTCTCCGGCCCCAAGGGTAATTAGGAGATTGGGCTTGATTTCGCTTACTTCATTGATTACCTCTGATTTATGGACCAGTTTCTTTTTGGGATGGTCAATCTTATCCAAAAGCCACCGCGAAGTCACCCCAGGTATGGGTTCTTCCCTAGCGGGATATATGTCCAAGAGCAGTATGGCATCAAACTGCGCCAACGACTGGGCAAAACCGTCTGCAAAATCTTTGGTACGACTGAACAAATGTGGCTGAAACACGACCATTTTAAACGTGTGCGGGTGCATTTCCGAGACCGCAGCATAAACCGCATTTATCTCCGTAGGATGGTGGGCATAATCATCAATAAAAACGAAGTCATGTTCTTTGAGCTGATAGGAAAACCGTCGTTTTACTCCCTTGAAGGTTTTAAGGCCTTTTGCAAGTGACCCAGGTTCAAATCCAGCCTCCACGGCCATGGAAAATGCCGCCAATGCATTTAGCAGATTATGGCGTCCTGGTTTGCTAAAAGCAACGTCTTTGATCATCCCGAAAGGCCCTTCGATATCAAAAACATAAGACCCTTCTTTAATGGTTACATTCTTAATGCAATAATCCGCAACTTCCTCAATACCGTACGTGATACCCTGCAATGGAAGTCCTTTTCGCACTAGAAGCTTCCCATCAGCAGCTATTTTTCCAACAAACCCATTAAACGCATCTACTAAATCTGACGCTGTACCGTAGACATCCAAATGGTCGGGGTCCATGGAAGTGACACAGGCAATATTAGGATACAGCCTTAAAAAGGAGCGGTCAAATTCATCTGCTTCAACCACGGAATATTGGTTTCCTTCAAACACAAAATTGCTATTAAAGTCTTCGGAGATACCTCCTAAAAAGGCGGTAAAAGAGCCGTTTGATGTTTTAAGCAAATGGGCCAGAATGCATGAGGTCGTTGTCTTCCCATGGGTTCCCGCCACCGCAAAGGCAAAGGTGTCCTTGGTAATCAACCCAAGCACTTCAGAGCGTTTTTTTACAGCAAAGCCGTGATCTAAAAAGTAGCGTAGTTCTGAATGTGTATCGGAAACGGCCGGGGTATACACCACTAAAGTGGCGTTCATTTCCCTAAAGACTTCAGGCACATCATTCAAATCGTCTTGATAATGGATAGCCATCCCCAAGGACTCCAATTTCTGGGTCAATGGGGTTTCCATTTTATCGTACCCAGCGACCTGTTTTCCAATATGATGGAAATACAAGGCTAAGGCAGACATTCCAATACCGCCAATTCCTATAAAGTATACCCTTTGTATTGCCCTCATATTCACTTTAACAATTTTTCTATCTCGTCCACAATATGTTCGGTCGCTTGTGGTAAAGCCAATTTTTTGATATTCTTTGATAGCAGTTCCTGTCTTTCTTCCGAACGGAAGAGTTCTTCAAAAACCCGTTCAAATTTCATATTCAGTTCTGATTCTTTAACAAGTACCGCAGCGTCTTTTTTCACTAACGCCATGGCATTCTTTGTTTGATGGTCCTCAGCAACATTGGGTGACGGAATAAAAAGAGCTGGTTTACCTACAATACACAGTTCGGAAACCGAACTTGCCCCAGCCCTAGAGATAATCATGTCCGCTGCCTCAAAAGCATGATCCATTTCATTAATAAAGGGAACCACTTTAACCTCTTTCGAGTTGAACTTTTGATACTCCTCCTTATATAATCCTCCGCACTGCCAAAGCAACTGTATTCCCATATTCTGGAAAAAGCGCAGCTTATCTGCCATTAGTTGATTGATTCTACGAGCGCCTAAACTCCCTCCTAAAATGAGCAATACAGGTTTTCTATCATCCAATCCAAACAGCTTTGCACCATAGATCTTATCCTTCTTTGGCCGGACCAAATCCGAACGTACTGGATTGCCTGTTTTTACAATTTTTTCTTTGGGGAAGTAGCGCTCCATACCGTCATAGGCCACACATATCTTTTGAGCCTTACCGGCCAATAGCTTGTTGGTTATCCCTGCATAGGAATTTTGCTCCTGTAACACACAGGGAATGCCTTTTTGGGAAGCAATCTTTAGCAACGGACCACTTGCAAATCCCCCTGTCCCAATGGCTACATGAGGTTGAAATTGTTTGACTATTTTTCTTGCGCTCAACAAACTTTTAATCAGTTTTAAAGGAAACAGCACATTCTTCCATGTAAGTTTCCGTTGCAGTCCACTTATCCAAAGGCCTTTTATGGGATATCCAGCCTGCGGGACCTTTTCCA
>JBCBZA010000119.1:0-12417 GCA_039815575.1 Bacteroidota bacterium
ATGAGAAAAATTATTTTTTTCATTTCTCCATAAAAAAAGCTGTACTATATAGTACAGCTCTTCTGCTTAATGTGGAGAATACCGGAGTCGAACCGGTGACCTCTTGCCTG
This sequence comes from Bacteroidota bacterium, assembly GCA_039815575.1. Taxonomy (GTDB): domain Bacteria; phylum Bacteroidota; class Bacteroidia; order Flavobacteriales; family Flavobacteriaceae; genus Croceivirga. Next base: position 111 of record JBCBZA010000119.1, read on the forward strand.
CCAGTTTCCGAATCAGCATTCTTTTAAAATCAAAAAATAATTTTATTTGTTTGTTTTTCAGTGTGTTACGCCATTTTTCATAAAATTTGAAATCATTCAATATCATCTGATTTCAACAAATAGTGTGCACAAACTGTGCATTTTTATTCCTAACTTGATGTAAATAAAGCATCAAAATTGGCAAAAGTTAGACTCATTTTAGACACGCGAAAATCATCGAAAAGTTCCAATTCGGAACTATTTCCGATTGCATTACGAGTCTATCATGTCAAACCGAGAATGATTCGTTTACCGTACCATACTTCCAAAATTGGTTGGAACAACAAGGAGCAAAGTTTAAAAAAATCAGCAGCCATAAATAAAACTTTGGATTGCGATAACATTAATCGAATACTGTATAATAAACTTCATGATGCTAGAAGTCTTATTCATGAATTGGGGGACGGTATTCAATATATGGGTATTGATGTTTTAATAAATGAAATCAAAACTAAGTGGCAAGATAAAATCAGTCCGCAGCTCAAAAGTAAAATGTCAAACGGTTTAATGCTATCGGATTGGGGCAAAGTGATTATTGAGCGTAAAAGAAAACTAAACAAACCAGGTTCGGCAGAATGGTATTACTATGCAATAAAAGATTTTATAAAATTCAATAATAATAAAGACCTGCCCTTAGATCAGTTAAGCGTAAGTATATTAAAAGACTTTGAGATTTATAAAGAAAGTAAGGGGCTAAAACCTAATGGAATCAATTCGCATATTAGAGCATTAAGGGCTTTATTCAATGCTGCGCTTTATGAAGATAAAATAGATGTAGTAAAGAATCCTTTTAAACGCTATAAAATACCTTCTTCAAATCCTACCAAGAAAAGAGCCATCCCAAAAGAAACCTTCTTGAAAATTAGGACTGTTCATTATCCTGAAGGTTCTGCGTTATGGCACACCAAAAATTATGCTTTGATTATGTTCAATTGTAGGGGCATGAACCTTATTGATTTGGTCAAACTCAAAAAATCAAATATCAACCAAGACAGATTGTTTTATGGCAGAAGTAAAACAGGGGACCCTTTATCGGTAAAACTCACTCATGAATTGAAGCAAATTCTAAGCTACTACTTAAGACAAGAATATAATGATGGTTTCTTATTTCCATCGAACTATGATGGAAGCACTTTACATCACGAAAAATATAAAACAATTAGAAGGCGAGTTAACGAAAGATTGAAACATATTGCTCAAGATGCAGGTATAAAAGAGCATTTTACCACGTACTCAATACGCCATTCGTGGGCGACTATAGCAAAACACATGGGAATCTCCACTGCTATAATAAGTGAAGGACTTGGTCATAGCTCACTAAAGACTACAGAAATTTATTTGAAACGTTTCGACAATACTACATTAGATGATGCAAATGAATTAATAGTAGCCTAGTTTTAATACCTCGCTCAGTAGTATTAGTTTTAGTAAGATTTGGGCTTGCAGCACGAAACAAGGTTTCGCTTGCTTTATTTCTGGAAACATGGAAGCTCCATATTTTTCGAACATTTTGGTCCCATTTCTTACCCTTTAACTTTGCGCATGGATTCTGTTCCAATTTTATAGTGTTCAGAAAGATAAGCGTTAAGTAAAATCGGAATAGGGCGCACCTACCATATCTTAGTGTCGTTGTTTCATCTCAAGACTATCTTGGTTCCACACTATTCAAACAGCAACAACAAACTTCAAATTATATCCGCGAAAAAAGGTGCCTCAAAAACCAACATTACGGAACAAATAATATTTTTTACTGTAAAAAATCTCAATGTTTACTGGGCCTATCAAGCTTTTTACAGTAAAAACTTTTCTTCTCTAAATTCTATATTTACATAAAATATTGAAAATCAAACAACTAAAAATCGTAACACCGCGTTAGCGTGTTACCCTCTTGCTTTACATTCCTCGTCCTGCTGGCAGGACAAAAAATGTAAACACCAAGTGCTTCATGAACCAATCATATTTAGCCAAAACACTCCAAACTTAATTGATTCATAAAGTATAGAGAAAGTGAGATTATTAGAAATATAATATGTCTCGGTTTAACATTAATTGAAATCAAAATATGGTAAGAAACAGAATATGGGTATCGAACTATCCCGTAAAAGGTGAATTAATGATATTATTAAAAAAGACCAAGAATGGGACTTTGATATGAATTCAAAACCAATTTTATGATTTAGTGTCGTAAAATGGCCATTCTGTGGAACGTTGGAAAATTCATTAAAGGCTAAGGGAATGGTTTCAATTATAAGTCTTCATTATACCTTTAAAAAATCCGAAATACTTGAAATGATATGGGGTTAAACCAAAACAGGTTTCTTTGCTTTACTAAAAAAGCGCAGGACTATATCGGTGTTCAAAATTCCATACCAGACCATCATGAAGACCCCACTGAAACCTGTTGTGGGATTGGTAAGTTCAAAGGGTTCGTTCAGCAGCCTATAAACAGCTACAGAATAACCTCCCAATAGACTAAGTTGGATGTACACACAGAGGACCTTGTCCAGTAATCCATCACGATTCCTGCTTATTAACCACAAATAGGAAATGACCACGCTCTCAATGTAAAAGTGGAGCGGTCCTACTAGGTGGAGAAACCATACGGGTTCAACATAATCCATTTCCTCTATGATAAGCGTCTTTAGTGCCACGGCAAAAACATTGGCGGCCATAAAGCACAGGCTATAATATGCAGGAAGCAAGACCTTTCTATAATGGGCCCTAATTCCCGTGTCAAAGGTCCCGTTGCTCCTTAATCTTTTCCTTAACTTGATGAACAAATATATCGAGACCAGGGTCATAACCGGCATGAACACGTAGGCCTCAAAGAAGCCTGTCGCCCTTATCAGTTTTAAGATCGGTGCCAAAAATTCCCCAAGCCCGTTTGCATATGTGATGGTATCTTCTTTCATGATCAATTCTTTCTTATGGGGTTAATCAAAACAGGCAGTGTATAGATCTTGTGGTAGTATCTATAGGAAATCACCAAGATCAGGAACATGGACAAGGGAAAGAGCAAATGGAGGCTTGGCCCTTCCACGGCCCACATGCTTATTGCAGCTGCAGTGAAATCCAAACCGAAACCGGCATAGGCCCACTCCTTTATCCTTGGGGGAACAATTGGCAAGATGAGCACGATGGCCCCGATTATCTTGAACACATCGAGCATTCTCCCAAAGTAAACGGGATAGCCAAGGTCTATCACGGCTTGTATGGCCATTTCCGTGCCAGAGGTCATCAAGGTGACCACACCGAACAAAAGAAAAATGATCCCCGTACTGGTCCAATATAGAATCTTTTGAGTTTTCATAAATTTTAATTGTTTTTTAGTTTAACAATGGACAGGCGTTGGTCCTTGATTAATGTTGATTTTAAATGGCAATCTGGCAGCCGCTGTTCAATACTATGGTTGCCGCTTTTAATGAGGGACTAGCAGACTGTTCTATGGACCATAGGGTCCTGGCCTCACCCTTTAAAAGTTTCTCCCTAATCTCTCCATTTTCCTTGATTCTGTTCTGCTTGTCCCATTCCAGATATTGCTTTCCGTATCCGGTGCGGAACTCATGGCCCTGCAGGAACTCAAGGTTGTTGGCGAACCATTCACCGTCGCCGAATTTAAGGCCGTACAACTGGTTGAGCTCTTTTCTCAGCAGCCCATTGTACCTCCAATAGCCATCCATGGAAATGTGGAACATGTCGGCATCCTGCATCACGGATTCCAGATCGTCTTTAGGGACAGATCCCAATTTTGTGGCCATAATACAATCGGCCACCTTGTTCCTAATCTTGACAGGAACATTGTTATGCTTCAGATAGCTATTGGCTATAAGGACACTTATCCTTTCATGTTCCTTTGGAATGGAAACAAATCCGGAATCATGCAAGAGTGCCGCCAATCTCAAAATATCTTTTTCATTTTCATCAAGGTCCATGTGTCCGGCAATAGTGCCGACCGCTTCAAAGACGTTCATAGTGTGCTCAAGGGTATGGTAGCATATGGTCTTCGGAAGGTGATAGGTCAATAGGTTGAACATATAGGCCTTTGCCCCGTCCATTACCGTTTTTGATATTTCCATTGTTCTATGTATTAAGGTTAAACACAGTCCAAACTTAGAACAGATGGACGGTAGCGACCAGTTTTAAATGATGGGGCAGGGATTTTCCCGATGGACCAATACTATTTTAGATAGCCGTGGCAGTGAGAAATATAAATGGCTAAAGTGACCACATAGTTACGAAAGCACCGTTTTGAATCGGAAGACCTTTAAATAAAGGGAATGGTATTTTAACTAGCTGTTATTGATAATTATAGGGAAAGCCACTTTTTGAACTTACCCAACCGTTCCACTGATACCATGACGTTCGCATCCGGCGGGACAGGTTGCAAATTGACCTGTATTCTCGACTTTGAGGCGTAGTACATCCGTTCTATGGCGTTGATGCCCACCAGGTATTTTCTGTTGATTCTGAAAAATTGCTTTGGATCCAGTTCGGTTTCAAGGGCATTAAGGGTCTCGTCCATGGGGACGCTCCGATTGCCCTTCAGTTTGATGAAGGTCACCTTGTCCTCCGAGTAGAAATAGGCGATATCGGCAACGTCTATGCTCTGTAGTGCATTGTTCATCTTGACCAGGAACCTTGTCTTATAGGTTGTGGGTGTTCCTAGGAAAATATCCTTGTAGTCCGGGACTTGGGCCTTGCCCAATTTTTTGAACTTTGTAATGGCCGTTTCCAGGGCCTCACGGGAAATAGGCTTGAGCAGGTAGTCGATACTGTTCTGTTTAAACGCCTTTATGGCATAGTCGGAATATGCGGTGGTAAAGATAATGGGAGAACTCACCTCGATATGGTTGAAGATCTCAAAGGAGTTGCTATCGGACAGGTGTATATCCAAAAAGATAAGGTCGGGAACATTGTCCTTCAGGTATTCGGTGGCCTGTTTGGCCGAAGTAATGTGTTTGGCGATGGCAATGTCGCCGTCTATTTCCTGGACGAGCTTTTGCAACCTTATGGCCGCAATCTCCTCATCCTCTATGATTATTGCTTTTATCATCAGTCTGGTTCTATTAATGGGATGATGGCGACATACTTTCCGTTCCTGACATCGAAACGGGGTTCCTCGTTATGGATCATCCCATATTGGTTTTTTAGGTTTTTAAGTCCCATCCCCGAGGAACTCCTTTCTGTCCCGGAGTCCGTTCTGGGCTGGTAATTGTTGGACACCACAGCGTAAGTGCCTAGGGTGCGCACAAATATCTCCAAAGGGTTCTCTTTCTCGACCACATTGTGCTTTATCGCATTCTCTATCAACAGTTCAAGGGTCATGGGCGGAATCATTTTCCTGAGATCTTCAGCTGAAATGTTGTACTCCACCTTCAGGCTGTCCCCAAAACGTATCTTCTGCAGCGCAACGTAGGAGCGGATAAGCTCCAGCTCCTTTTCTAAGGGCACGACAAGTTCGTCGGATTGGTCCAGGGTATACCTGTATACATTGGAAAGTTCGCTCAAAAAGTACTCCGCCTTATTGGGATCCATGGCAATAAGTCCGCTAAGGCTGTTGAAACTGTTGAACAGGAAATGTGGGTTCAGTTGCTTTTTAAGGTTGAGGAACTTGGCAACCAGCTTTTCGTTCTCGTGTTCTTTGAGCCGAAGTTGGAATCCCTGTTTTTCCTGTTGGAGTTCAATAAAGGATTCCAGTGCATAGACGAACAATCCGATACAAAGAGTACCTATGAACACACCCCAAAACAGTAGATCGAAAAACACCCCGCTGTCAAACTCGGGCAACAACAATGTGGAAAGTCCCCTTGCGATTACCGCAAGAAGACCAGCTTTTGCAATAACGACTACCGACCAAAAGAGCCTACGAAAAGTAGGTCCTTTTGAAAGAACGGCCCGATATAGTTTTGTTCCAAAAATCCATTTTCTGATATGGAACTGAAGGTAACAGGTGCCCAATACGGCAGGTAGGGTCTGAACGGCGAAGAAAAGTTCTTCCTCAAGAATACCCTCCCCGATCTCGCTCATGAAATCTAGCATGGTGACCAGGAAGGCAATCAATAGATATAGTGCAAATCTTGTTCTTTTCAAAACGCTTTTTTTATTGTTCTTCTGTTATAGTCAAGGTATCTTCCTCAACGTCAGTAGTGTAAAAGAATCCCACGACCCTTCTACCAGGATCGTCCAGATTGATCATATTGCTCCTAATGGTGGCCGGTGGCGGGTTCCCCCCAAAATTGATACCGGTATTGCCCGCTTGGGTGAACAATTGGAAAAGATAATCGAAGTACTCTTCGGAAATCCCCAGTTGTTGTCCTGTTGCTACTTCTCCAATCTGGAAAGCAATTTCTCCATTGATTTCTCCTCCTATAATCCTTTGCCCATCATTGAACTCGTCGGATTTGATCAAGTTCTGAGGGTTTCCGGGATCAGGGGTTATCAAGAATTCACCGTTTCGGAACACCCTATAATAATAATAATTTTCAACATTTGCAGGATCAGTGGTATCAAATTTCAGGAAGTACCCCTCCGGTGAAAATATGGTCCCTTCTTCGAACTCCGTAAAGAACCTTTCAAAAAGTGGAACCTCGTTAAGGGTATCCGATCCCTCATAGGTCTGACCGTCCCATTGTATGGTCATTGTGTACGTAGTGGAGATTTCCAGTATTATGTCTGAACTGGAGTAAATCCCGCCACCCTGATGGGCCATTGGCCATATGCTCGTCCCATCTGTAATGCTCACTTGGGCATCGGTGACCACAGGATTTGGCTCATCCGAAAGGAAATCGTTCGTTGTTGTCAGCCTGATCTGTTGTTGAGCCAATGGACTGGTCAAGTTCCTTTCCAATCCGCCCTGTATCACGAGCTTAGGAGGTGAGCTTACCAAGTCGATATCCTCGGTCACATCGGTCTCACAGGCCGTGATCAAAATCACGGTCATGATCATCAAACGGATCTTTAAAATTCTTTTTATCGTTTTCATGGTTTCTTATTTTAAAATTTAAACTGGTATGTTACGGAGGGTACTATGCCCAGGAAAGAGAACTTACTGGCCTCTGTGGTCCCCAGGGGAACATCAATATCGTTGATCTCCTGGGTCCGCTCCCTGAAGAATATCGTGGCCGCGTTCTGTCTATTGTATACGTTGGCCAGACTGAAGATCCAAGTGCCATTGCCCCCTTTCTTGGGGTGTAGAGTGGCCGAAAGGTCCAACCTATGGAAAGCTGGCAACCTGTTTCCGTTCCTTCCATCAAAGTCCGCCAATACAAGGCCTTCTTGCTCAAACTTGCCCGTTGGGAAGGTCACTGGCTTACCGGAGCCATATACAAAATTGGCACCCAGCTCCCATCTGTCGCTGAGTTTGTAGAGGCCCACAAGGCTCACTTCATGCAGTTGGTCATTATTGGCGGGATAATACTCGTTGTTGTTGATACCCAGAATCCTTCGCTCTGTCCTGGCAAGGGTATAACTTAGCCAACCCGTGAGCTTTCCAGTGTTTTTGTTCAATTGGAACTCCATCCCGTAGGCCCTTCCATTCCCTTGTACCACCTGGGTCTCTATGTCCTCTTCAAAAAGGAGGTCGGCCCCGTCCACAAAGTCCGTGACATCCCTCAAATCTTTATAGTATGCCTCGATACTAAAATCGAATGCGTTGTCCTTGAGGGTCTTGAAGTAGCCAAGGGCGAACTGGTCCGAATACTGTGGCTTAAGGAATGGCCCGCTCGGTGCCCAGATATCGAGGGGTGTCGCGGAAGCGGAGTTTGATATCAGGTGAAGGTATTGGTAGTTTCTATTATAGCTTGCCTTTAGGGAAGTGGTCTCGTTCCATAAGAACCTAGCGGAGGCCCGGGGTTCTAAATTGGTAAAGGATTCAATGACATCGCCAGAACCAAAAGCCGTTTCACCAATCACATCGTTCTCTTCGAAAAGATCCAGTGTTGGATTATAACTAAGTGGCGCACCGTTCTCATAGGTCGGTACTACTTCTTCACCTATTCTCTGAAAGTGGGAAAGACGGACGCCATATTGTAAACTCAGTTTGTCCGAGATTTTCTGTTCGAAATCAATATATGGGGCACTTTCAAGGGCAAATTTCTCTTGAAAATCCTGTGGTGTCGTGCTTGAGTTGTTCAATGCCGATATCTCTCCGGGATCGAACTCATAATAGGTAAAGTCGACACCGGTCTTCAAGGTGTTACCCGAGCTTACAAACCAGCTTAAGCGCGGTTTTAGATTATAATTGACAATACCAGAGGACCATTGGAACTCGGAGCCAGAAGTGAGGACATCCACCTCATAATTATAGTCGCTGAATATGCCCGAGGTCTGGAAGAACAGCTTATCGTTCAAAACACTCGTCCATCTAAGCGTAGCGGAAGTATTTCCATACGTATTTCCAAAAATGCCGTCCACAGCAAATTTATCCTGTCCAAAATAACCGGAAAGGAAAAGCCTATTATTTTCATTTAGGTTGTAGTTCACCTTTAGGTTGATATCGTAGAAGTACAGCTGCGTATCCTCAAGATCTTCCGATAGCCCTGCGAAAAGGTCGATATAGGAACGTCTGCCAGCCAAAAGGTAACTGCCCTTTCCTTCATCACGACTACCTTTTGAAATAGGGCCCTCGATCAGAGCACGGCTTGAGATGAGCCCGATACCCAGTTCCCCTCCGAATTCCTTTAGGTTCCCCTCTTTTTGTTTGATATCCAGCACCGAGGAAAGCCTTCCCCCATAGGTAGAGGGGATGCCTCCCTTGTAAAGCTTTACATCTTTGACCGCATCTGCATTGAACACGGAAAAGAAGCCCAACAGGTGTGAGGCATTGTATATGGTAGCATCGTCCAAGAGCACCAGGTTCTGGTCGCTTGAGCCCCCACGCACATTGAAGCCCGAAGAGCCTTCGCTCACACTGGATACTCCAGGTAATAACTGAATCGACTTCAGCACGTCCACTTCACCAATGGCGGGCGGGAGCTTTTTGATGATTCCTGTTTTAAGTGTGGCAACACTCATTTCGGTGGATCTAATATCCTTACTGCTATTAGAACTTGTTACCACGACTTCGTCGAGGGCATTTGATTCCTCAACAAGGTCAAAATTCATTTTCTTGTCCATGTCCATAACAATTTCTCGTGAAATCGTCTGAAATCCGAGATAGCTTACCAGTACGGTATGTGTGCCCTCGGACAGGCTTATCGAGAAGAAACCATATTCGTTGGTCGTCGTTCCCGTAGAGTTGTCAATAAGGACATTCACACCGAACAGGGCCTCCCCAGTGGCAGATTCCTTAACATATCCGCTTATGGTATACTCCTTCTGTGCAGAGGCCGTATAAGCGATAAAGAACATTAGGTAAATAATTGTTTTTTTCATTCTTCGATTGTTTAGATGATCAAAAATTATCTGGGGCAAAACTATTTCCGGTGGGCTGGGAAGTATTCTGAATTATGATGAACCAAGAAAGATTCCGATGGACCGGAATTTTTAGAGATGAACCAAAACGAGCAAAAAAAGTGTCCTAAGCATGGCTCAAACAATATTGAACTTGGAAATAGAAAGACTGTATAAGCCTAATTACCTGGTTCATCAGGGAAAATCGGGATTCATCAGTTTAAAGATTCAAACGGTAGATGTTCCCTTTAGGTTTGTGTCAAAATAAAATATGCTGAGATAATGAATCAGCAGTTCTCAAAAAGAAATCAGTATCAACAATTAAATAAAGTATTATGTCAAAAACAGTAACAAATAATGTAAAGATCACACGGGTGAGCAATGCCTGTATTCTTATGGAGATGGGAGGGCACGCTATCCTTACCGACCCATTCTTCATTAACACAAAGATGATAGGCATCAAGGAAGACGTCGCCATAGACCCTGAGGATCTACCGCCTTTAACGGCCATCATAGGTTGCCACGATATTGTGGATCATTGGCAGATGAAAGGACTTGCAGATTACCCACATGATAAGGATCTAGTCAAGGTCTATGTCGCCATGAAGGGACAGGTAAAGAGTGCTCGCAAGTATGGGTTCAACAATGCTGAAGTACTGCAATGGGGTGAGACACGCACCATAGGTGGCCTAACCATCGAAGCGGTCAAGGCACAGAAGATGATGGTTTGGAGGGTGAACAACTATGTGTTGCGCTACGGTGAGGTATCGGTCTTCTTTGGAAGTGAAGCTAGGGACCTTGAACCACTAGAGGCGTATAGAAAGAAAAACGGACCTGTAGATATCGCGGTCTTTCCGACCAATGGCGTACATCTTTTCGGTTTCTACCAATTGGTCATGAAAGGGGAAGAAGCGGTCGAGGGTACCAAAATATTGGGAGCGAAAAAATTGTTTGTTATCCACGACGCACATCCTGAGATACCGGGCTTCATCCATATCAAAAGTTCAAGACAGGATGCAATAAGGAAGGCTTTTAGCAGGGAAGTCCCCAAAGTGGATGTGGTGCACGTGAACCCTGGGATCCTATGGGACTATGATGTCGTAAATAAAATTGGAGTGGTTTAGTTTTTGATTGGTTGGGTGTGATTTGGGTCCCGTTGAGATAGCGGGGGCCTTTTCAAACCTTTCCAATTTCATTATTGTTCTCAAAATCAGACAATGTCCAAAAAACGACAACAAAACGGTTTTGCAGTATATGCTCTGGCTTTTGGGAATTTTGCCGCTGGCATAAGTTCCCTTATCGTCGCTGGGATTTCAAGCGAGATGGCCATGGATCTTGGTGTCAGCGTCGCCAAGGTCGGGCAACTGGTCACCGTTTTTGCCCTGGTATATGCGATTGGTTCTCCTTTGGTGTCCGCCATGACCGGAAAGACCGAACGGCGTGGGCTTTTAATCGCAGGGATGTCCATGGTCTTGGTCGGCAATGGGATTTTGGCCCTCGCAAACGATTATGCACTGGCCGTTTCGGGCAGGATCATATCCGCGATCGGTTCCGCTGCTTTTGTACCCTTGGCCGCCCTAGTGGGTATTTCCATGGCGGTGAAAGGGAACAAGGGTCGGATAACAGCAATTGTCTTTTCAGGTGCGGTCATCGCTACAGCTGTAGGGGTGCCATTGGGTACTTTTATCGGAATAAACTTTGATTGGCACTATAGCTTTGGTGCCGTATCGGTACTGGCATTAATAAGTATCTTGCTTATATTAGGGATGGTACCATTGCGGATAAAGACCCCTATTGCCAATTTCAATACCCTCAAACAAGTGTTCAAAGACCGTTTGCTGACCATCTTTCTTGCGGTCACCGTTTTACAGTTCGGAGGTCAAATGGTGCTGTTCGCTTTTATATCTCCTTGGTTAATCGAAACAACGTCCCTCGGCCCGATGGGAATCGTAACGATGCTGCTCTTGGCAGGCCTCGGGGGGATGGTGGGAAATTTTATTACCGGTCGGGCGACCGACCGCTATGGTTCCCGGGCTACACAGTTGGTCCTCATTGTTCTCTTGGTTGGGATTATGCCATTGTTGAATCTGATGGGGCACAACCTCTTTCTAGGAGGGGCTTTGATCTTTCTTTGGGGCTTGGTGGGACAAGGGTTCGTAGCGCCCCAATTGGTGCGCATCGAATCTGTAAACCCGCCATTGTCAAGCGCAAGTTTGAGCCTGAACGCCACCTTCATCAACATAGGTATCTCGTTGGGAGCGATTATCGGTGGGACGTTCTTGGACAATTTTGGGGTGGAATCCCTTACCTGGGCCGCAACAGGCGTTGTATTGTTGTCGCTATTGGTTTTCCTATATTCTTGGAAAATCGAAGATAAATGCCTCAAAGCCAATGTATTGTTGACCGATAGTTAGTTTTTTTAAAATTAGAATTAAATAGGATCAAAAGTTGACTGTCGACTAAGTGGGACCAATTCTTCCAAAACGTACAGGCCGTCTTGAAAAAGGAACGTTTTTTGGAACTTAGGTGTGCTCAAGTTTAAGGTGGTTTGGTTTTTTAAAAAGTTAGTGTGGATAACACTTGAAAATTAGATTAAAAACACAGTAACTTGATAGATTTTGACTCTATTTATGTTAAATTTTACTTGATTTCAAGGAATATTTCAAAAGTGTGCACAAACTGTGCATTTTGTAAAACAAAAAAAGCCTCCACATTTGTGAAGGCCTATATTTACTGAGTGGAGAATACCGGAGTCGAACCGGTGACCTCTTGCCTGCCAGGCAAGCGCTCTAGCCAGCTGAGCTAATCCCCCATTTGGCCGCCCCAAAGGAAATACTTTTTAATTAAGTATCAAAGTACAATTCCTGGAAATTACAAT
>JBCBZA010000256.1:0-3194 GCA_039815575.1 Bacteroidota bacterium
AGTGCCAAGGGTATTACCAATCGCGTTGTCAATAAAATGATGCAGCAATTGTTTTTGGAGACCAAGGCGAACTTTGAAGAAACACTTTCCTCTCATTTAATTGAGGAATTAAAACTGATTTCCAAAGCAGATGCCCTACTGAACATACACTTTCCAAAAAGTCAGGAACTGTTGGCCAAAGCACAATTCCGCCTAAAATTTGAAGAGCTGTTCTTTATTCAACTGCAATTGCTTTCTAAAAAGGCGGCCCGAAAGAAAAAAATCAAAGGCCTTCCTTTCACGGAAGTGGGCGAAAGTTTCAACGGATTTTTTAAAAGCCATCTCCCTTTTGAATTGACCAACGCCCAAAAAAGGGTCATCAAGGAAATTCGGAATGATATGGGCAGCGCTGCCCAAATGAACCGATTGCTACAAGGCGATGTTGGTTCGGGGAAAACTATTGTAGGATTGATGTGCATGCTTTTGGCCATTGACAATGGCTTTCAAGCCTGTTTAATGGCTCCCACTGAAATCTTGGCCCAACAACATTACAATGGCCTTAAAGATTTTTTGATTCATATGGATGTGAAGATTGCACTACTGACCGGTTCTACCAAACGGGCAGAACGCACTTTTCTACACAATCAACTGGAAAACGGCAACTTAAACATTCTAGTAGGCACCCATGCCGTTTTGGAAGATATGGTACGGTTCAAAAATTTAGGCCTGGCCATTATTGATGAACAACACCGCTTTGGTGTGGCCCAGCGTTCCAAACTATGGCAAAAGGGAAGCCCACAAGATGAGGATGGAGGGGCTTTACCCCCCCATATTTTGGTGATGACCGCCACCCCAATTCCAAGAACCCTAGCGATGAGTTTGTATGGTGATTTGGACATCTCTATTATTGATGAGCTTCCACCAGGAAGGAAGGCGGTGAAAACAGTACATCGTTATGATACCAATCGATTAAAAGTCTTTCGTTTCCTAAAGGACGAAATTCAAAAAGGCCGGCAGGTGTACATCGTCTACCCACTGATACAGGAATCTGAGGCATTGGACTACAAGGACTTGATGGATGGTTACGAAAGTATTTCCCGTGAATTTCCGACGCCAGAATATCAAATATCCATTGTCCATGGGCAAATGAAATCCCAGGACAAAGACTATGAGATGGAACGTTTTGTCAAGGGTGAGACCCAGATCATGGTGGCCACTACGGTTATTGAGGTCGGGGTAAATGTGCCCAATGCCTCGGTTATGATTATTGAAAGTGCGGAACGTTTTGGGCTTTCCCAATTACATCAGCTACGGGGTCGCGTGGGGCGTGGAGCAGAACAGAGCTATTGTATCTTGATGACCTCATATCAACTTTCGTCCGATGCCAAAACCCGACTGGAGACTATGTGCTCCACCAATGACGGGTTTGAAATTTCGGAAGTGGATTTAAAACTCCGCGGCCCAGGTGATTTAATGGGCACCCAGCAAAGTGGATTGCTCAATCTAAAGATAGCGGACATAGTCAAGGACAATCCCATTCTTAAAACAGCACGATATTATGCTATTCAGCTCTTAAAGAACGACCCCAAACTTGAAAAAAATGGAAATCTGCGCATTCGAAGGGCGTATATGCAACTGGTTAAGGATAAAGCGATTTGGGGATATATAAGTTAATATTTCCAGTAGATACTGAGACCCGATTTTTAAAATAAATGTACAAAGCTGTCGTTCTTAAAACACTTAACTATTTTCAAACCATCATGCTTAAAAGACCATTAATCCTTATCCTTCTCTCATTGGCAATTCTTGGATGCGATCCAGAAGAAAATCAATCAGAGAATCTGCCAGATGATGGCATTGAAGGAGTAGATACCACACCTCCCGTTCCTAGTATAGAGGGTTTGGACCTTAGCCTGGAAGTTGCCACTACCGTCAATATTTCCATTCAAGAAACTTCCGATATAGAAGAAATCTCGGTTTTGGTGAATCAGGAAGAAATACTGAATACCAGGGAAAAAACCTTTTCTTTTGAATTGAACCCCTTTGACTATCCTTCAGGCGAAAACACGCTTACCATTATTTCGTCGGATTCCGAAGGGAACCAAGGTGAGCAAACCCAAACCTTTGAGGTGAATAAGTTATTGGTATCCATAGCCGCACCTCTGATTGCAAATTCCCAACAACTCTACTTTTCTGCGAATACCATGGAGGGTGAGTTACTATCCTTTGCAACGGTCAACAGAAGATTAGAGATCGTGAAGTTATATGCCGATGATGATTTTACCCCACAACCGATTATTGTAACCTCCTATAAATTGGAACCTGAAGCAATTTATAGAGCCACTATAAATTCAATAGCCAATATTGAGCCAGGAACGGATTTGGTGAAATATCAGGAAGCGGCTGGAATACCAACGGAAAATACTTATGTTGCAGGTTCCAACAATGTATCCTTTCTTGATATTACAAATATCCCTTCTGAAAAAGTAGCTAAGTCGTTATTGGCAGCTGCCTATGGTCACCTTGGTAGTTCTTTTCCACTTGAAGAACAAATGACTGGATTTGAAACACGACTTCAGTTTACAAGCGGAATTGATCCAACTATTGAAAATGCCTTTATGTACACATCAAATGCATTTTTAGGCCCAGCGGATGATAAAATAGGAATTGAAGAATTTGAATACCTCTTTTTGGAAACACTTCCTAATTCATCAATTTCATTTCAACAATTTAAGAAGCCAACCGCAATACAGACCATCAACATTCCGAATACGGTAGCTTCCTATTTTATTGACACCTTCGGTTATTTGAACGAAGAATCCTATAGAAATAATAAATATCATTTTATTTATGACCAAAAGGGTATTGAAAATACAAACAACGCCATTGAAATACCTATAATTGATGAATTTGAAATAGTAAGGAATCAACTGTTAATGACGCTCAATGATAGGAATACACTGACCGTTTCAACTCTTGGAATAAAAGATATTATACCCGTCGACTGGACCGCCTCCCGTTCTGACAATACCCTTGAAATGTACGGCGATTTTGACACATTTACGCTGTCACTCATCTTAAACAATAACCCTGATATAGGTATGCAATGGTCGTATACCGATAAATCCCAGGAAAGTTATTCCATCCCTTTTGAATCTTTCCAATTTCCAGAAGAATTTACCAGCTATGCTGCCTCCCAAAATTTGAATATTTCA
>JBCBZA010000107.1:0-13644 GCA_039815575.1 Bacteroidota bacterium
CCGGATACCCCGTCCCTATCAAAGCTGGGGCCCCAGTTACTGAAGAACCAGCCAAAGGCTTGCTGGAAACCGTTCCCAAATTGGTCCTGGTAGTCCGGCAGGGAGGCCAGTTCATTGGTAAAGAAGGACTGGCTTACCGTAATCTCCGTCTTCTTAGGCCCGGTACTTGCAGAGCCCGATTTTGTGGTGATCAGGATCACCCCGTTACGGCCCTGCGTCCCATATAGGGTGGCCGCTGAAAGGCCCTTTAGTACCTCGATGCTCTCTATGTTGTTGGGGTCAAGGTCCAAAAACCTGGAACTCGCCGTGTTCCCCGTGATAAAACTGTCGTTCCCATCGGTACCTCCATTGTTGGTGTCGTTACTGAAGGGCACCCCATCCACGATGAACAGCGCTTGGTTGTTCCCACTGAAGGAGTTCAGGCCCCGAATGACTACATTGGTGGCCGATCCAGCGGCACCACCGGCAGCCGTAATCTGTACCCCGGCGGCCTTACCGGCCAATACCCGGGCCACATCACCATCCGCTCGGTCCTGTAACTGCTCCGAGCCTACTGAGGTCACTGCATAACCAAGGGCCTTCTTCTCACGCTTGATTCCCTGGGCCGTTACTACGACCTCCTCCAGGGCCTGGGCGTCCTCCTCCATCTGTACGTTGATCGTACTGCCCGCACCTACGGCGATTCTCACATCCCTTTGTCCTATATAACTGAACAAGAGGGTCTGGCCCTCGCTGGCCGTGATGGTGTAGTTCCCGTCAAAGTCGGTCTGTGTGCCGTTGGAGGTCCCCTCCACCACAATGTTGACACCAGGCAATGGCAGACCGTCCGAGTCCGTCACCGTTCCTGAAATCGCCTTTTCCTGCCCATAGGAAACGGCAGTGCACAGCAGCACCACCAGAAAGGACAGAAAACTAAATTTCCGTTTCATAAATTTTGAGTTTTAGTTAGAATTTTAAAAGGACAATTGAGAAAGGAGGACGGGAGAATCTGAATATTGATAGCTAATTCAAATAATCAAAAAATGAGAACAAAACTTAAATTGGTCTGTTGCTACATGGCAAGGCCTCTCACCGCCCAACCTTTACAATTGCAGGGTAAAACAAATGAATAAGATGAGCGATATGGTTACTGCGTACAAACGTTAACCATATGCGTACGCATGCCTGTAAAGATTAACGAGCTATTAGGCTGATGGTTTGCTTTTAAAACCAGATGGGGAGGTTCCTTCAAATTTTTTAAACGCCTTGTAAAAAGAGGTTCTGTTATTAAAGCCGCATTGAAAGCCTACATCGGTAACCGAAAGACCAGCCGTACTTGACACCAATAATTCTTTGGCCTCAGAAACTCTATAATAATTCATGAAATCGAAAAAATTCAATTCAAAGTGCTCATTGATGATCTGTGAAGCGTGATTTCTGGATACATCCAACATCTTAGCCAGCTCATCAAGTCGTATTTCTGGATTTAAAAAAGGTTTTTCCGATTTCATAACGGTCTCAAGTTTTTCCTTCATTTCCAGCGAAAACTCTTCCGTAAGTCCACTCTTCCCGTACTTCACAAAAGGTACCAGCCTATTAATAGGCGTACCGTTATGAAAGACAGATGGATGAATAAAAGCAAAGTAGCAAACGGTACCTATCAAAATGACCATAACCCCAGTAATAAAATAATCAAGGCCATAATTGGAAAAGTTAAAGTTCATATAGGTTATTGAACAAAAAATAAGATGGGTAAGTGTGAACAGCAGGAAGCCCCCACATACCATTTTTATCCAAATTTTCATTTCAATATCCCCCTCATCAGTCTTTCTAAATCGTATAAAATTTATGATCCCATAAACCAATAGCAGAAGTACTACTACCAAATATTCCCATTTAGAATTAATAACATAGTCCACATATTGACCGTTAAGCAACACTTCTATTTTTTTATCCGTTGGCAAAACAAAGAATCCTACATACATAAAATTCAGTATAAAGAAGGGTAGTAAATGAAGTAAATCTTTCCAAGCAAATCCTTTTCCTTGGCTTACCCGTCTTAGATAAAAGAAAAACAGCGGCCCATATAACGATAAGGGTAAAGTATAAGTAAAGGTTAATTGAGCAAACAACGTCATATCAAATTTTGACCAGTACAAGACCGAAAAGAAGAGGTCATAGGAAAACAGGATAAGGATAACGGCAAAAATTCTATTGGCCAGTTTATCGCCTTTATGGTTTACAATAAATAATAAGGACATCAGCACGGCCTGTAGGGAGAAGAATATAAACAGGTACTCTATATAATTCATGATTGTTTTTTTCCGTTTAAAATTATAGTTATCATAGAATTTGCCAGTTACTCCGTACATAGATCAACCAGTAAATACTATCCACTTGTGCTAATTAAAAAAACCTTAAACGAAGAAAATTCCTAGGTAAAATCAATTTTTGGCATGAAACCGACCAAATTTGTCATGTAATGCTATAATTAATAGTACGTTTCCATCGGCAATTGAGAGAATAGAACCTTATTTCAACCAGGGAATAAAGCTGTCAGTACAAAAATCTGAGGGTAGAAGTTTTATTGTTACAAGACAAAAGACAAAGGATTTCAAAGAATGGACGAATAGGTAAAATCCAATCTTAAGAATTTAAGACGGTTTTTTTTAAGGGTTTATCGCTACAAAAGCAAGCTAAGGATCTTTAGAATAAGTCTCCCAAATACTAGAGTATTAAAAAATCAGGAGATTTAGTTAGTTTGCATCAAGGCCTTTTTGATTGTTACATTTTTATTACATTAAGAACGGCTTATCTATAACAAATTGATGTTTTATAAGGGCCCATGAGGCCCTTAAATCATAAAATAGTTTTCATGCTTAAATGGCGATTTTCAGTAGATAAAATTTTAAACCAGCCCTATCCCCAGAGAAAGTCTGTTCTCAGTATGTTTTTCGTGGCCTTGGCATATGGTCTTTTTGTTTCATTTTTCCTGATTGGTTTTAAACCTTTTGATCTTCACTTTTTGCCCTACCCACGCTTGGTAACCATTGGAATTAAATATGGATTAATAACGTTGTTCGTCGTCCTTATCAACGCCCTCATAAAGCGTTCAATTGCCACCAAGTTTGTGAACTGGAATATTAAGATGGAGTTATTCACCAGCTTTCTTACGTTGTTCCAAGTGGGCTTTTTTAATGCCCTATTCGCAAGTATGGATATGCCTGCACTATCTTTTTCCGATATTTTTTGGCAGCTTCAATGGAATACTATGAAACTGGGGGTGCTGCCCATCTCCTTAGAAATATTGTATCTGAGAAACAGGTATCTGAGCAAGTACCTTAAAGCGCTAGAAACCAGAAACGATTCATCAAAGAGCTTTATCATCTTAAGAGACTTGAAAGGGGACGCTGCCAAGGTCGCCTTAAATAAAATAATTTTAGTTAAAAGTGATGGACATTACTTAAAGGTCTTTACGGAAAACTCATTTTTTTACATACGGGAGACGGTTCAAAAATTTCATGAGAAGATTGGAGATACCATTTTTAAAAGGGTACATCGATCTTCAATAGTTAATACCAATCATATTGAGGGGTTGATTAAAAGAACCCGAAAGGGATATTCCTTAAAGATGTCAAACGGACAGAAAGTGAACATTAGTGCGTCCTATAGGAGCTCCATTAAGGATTATTTGGAATTGAGTGCTACTTCATAAGAAACCCTCCGGCAACGGATCTGCCATAATAATTATCCGTCTCCCTTATTCAACAATAATCACCGCTTCGCCCTCGGTTTTTATCCCGGCCAAAGAAGCCACTGTCGCTACTGTTGTTTTGACAATATTTGTTGCAAATTCAAAATCGATAGTTTCAAAACTATCTGTAGTTTGATGGTAGTGAGGATTTCTGAAGTTGGCGCCATCAGTAATGAATAGGGCAGGAATACCTGCATCCCAAAATGGGGCATGATCACTTCTTCTAAAATTAGGGTTCATATCAGCCAATACGGAAATTATCTTCAAGTTGGGTACATAGGCATTTCCATGCTCCTTAAACGCGGTTCGCAAAACGCCGGAGTTCGAGTTCCCAATATTATAGATCGAAGTATCGGCAAGTTGTAAATTGGAACAAATGTCACTACGACAAGTGTAACCAATCATCTCAAAATTAATTACAGCTGTTATGTTCTGATTTCGTGCAATTTCAGAAACGTATCTCCTGCTTCCGATCAAACCCACCTCTTCCAGGTCAAAACCAACAAAATGTATAGACTCATCGTACTCAAACTGACTAAGTATGCGCATGGCTTCAAGCATGCCGGCAGTACCCGATAGGTTATCATCTGAGCCTGGAGTATTTTCCACAGTATCATAGTGCGCCGTAATTAGTAGGTCATTAAAATCCAAGGAATTTCCCTCATGTGTCCCCACAATATTGATTCCTTGGGTGGACTGCCAAGGGAAACTATGTCTATCTACCAACAACTTGCATTGCCTAAATTGTTCTTCTAAATAATCCCTTGTTTGCATAAGAAGGGTACTACCCCCACGATAATGCCTTACCCCTGTCATCTCACGTAGGTCGTTCATAATCCTTTGTTTTGAAACCAAACTGACCAAATGCGCAATACTTCGGTCTTGACCGTCATTGGCCACTACTTTAATTTTAATGTAATTTTCATTTTGAGCTTGGGTCCATTGGATGGTTTTGTTTGCTCCCGGGGCTATTCCCTTACCAACGTCCCCCTCCCATTCTGAGCTGATCTCAATATATTCATCTCCTTCCACCAACAAACCAAAAATCTTGATTTCCACTTCGAGGTCATCATCCTGTAAATCATAAGAAAAGGTAGCGCTCCCTTCTGAGGAAATACGTTGCAATTGCGCGACAATGGGAATGGTATTGATCTCAAAATTATGTGGAGGTCCAATTATTCCATTGGGACCGGGTGAATCATCACTGTTACTTGGCCCATCGGGGTTTGGAACGCCTGTGTTTGATGGCGCTTGACTTTCCTCCTTACCGCATGAAAACATAATGATTACTAGTGCTACCGCTAATTTCTGAAAGGACATAATCGCTTTTATCCTTAATGATAGTGGAAAATATCAATGTGTCGCAGAAAAGTCATGAAATGGTCATTTTTTGACTTTAAATGGGTTAAGGTAAACCTATGTCGCCGGTTAAAACTTACCCTGTTTTTTCTGTATTCAACTAAAAACTAAGGCACCTGTATCTTAGAGCCAAAGTTAAAAGCCTAGATTTTCTTTTGAACAGGCAAGAATTAAAAAGGTATGGTTCCTAGTCCAAAAAGTTCTTGAAAACGGAAACCCAGTTGCGATCGTTAAAATTTTCTACTTCTTCTCCGTTTCTAATAATGATCGTATTGGTGCTTGGAGAGATATAGATAAACTGACCAAACCTCCCAATGGCCATAATGTCAGATTTTGTATTCTTTTTCGGAAATCCCCACCAAAAATAATTGTAGGTCCAGTATTTGGCGTTGCCATAAAATTGATATGTGCTATCCATCTTTTTCTGTGTTGACGCTTCAATCCATTTTGAAGGGATTATTTCATTTCCGTTCCAATGGCCTTGCTTTAAAACCAATCTTCCAATTTTCGCATAATCCAATGCCCTAGCATTAAGCCCGCTCTCCATTTTTTCAAATTCATTTTTATCTGTACTCCAACTGGCATCATACTGCATTCCTATTTTTCTCCATACCTTTTGTTCCAAATACTGGGAAACTGACTGTCCTGTGGCCCTTTCCAACAAAAGGCCCAAT
Source organism: Bacteroidota bacterium (assembly GCA_039815575.1). Lineage (GTDB taxonomy): Bacteria > Bacteroidota > Bacteroidia > Flavobacteriales > Flavobacteriaceae > Croceivirga. The sequence continues at coordinate 5,767 of JBCBZA010000107.1, forward strand.
AACAAAGCGTTGTAATTATTATAATTGAATGTATCCCCTGGGGGATTTTCAATTTTTGAATGTTTTAAAGCTACCCTTCTTAAATTGGGATGATGGTATGTTTTTGGGGGGTCTCCATTTACAAATGGAAAATTCAATTGGTTGGAGAAGGCAATCCCAGATTGCATTTTTAATAAATGCCTAATCGTTATATGATGAAATGCTGCATTTTCTTGTAGTAGTTCTGGAATATATTCTGTTATCCTATCTTCTACACCTTTGATTTTATCTTCTTTTATAGCAATACCGATCAGCAAGGAAAGAATAGACTTTGAAACGGAAAACGATGTTTGCATAGAGGCCCTATTATTACCAAAGAAATAAGACTCATATAAAATGGTGTCGTTTCTAATAACAATAAAAGCGCGGGTACGCTTTTCTTTTAAAAAATGGCCTAAATTCGAAACTACCGAGTCTTCTTCGAATTTCTTAATCGTTTTTTCTTCTTGATCTGGCGTGCCACGATAAAAATTAAAAGCTACCGCTCCTTTTTTTATTTCTTTGAAATCGAATTTTCTAAAATCATCATAATCCGCGTCTTGCCAAGTGAGCACCCTGAAAATATACCTAGGGGAATAGAAAGTACATTCAAGGAAGATTAAGCAAACAACAGCTAAGATGACACCGGCAAAAACCCTGTTCTTCATAAAAGCCTAAAATTTGGTTTAATGTAATCCCAACAACATCCCATTCTTGGTCAAACCCTAAAAACTTGGTTCGAACCCATTGGGAAAAACTAAATGCGGCTATTTTTTCTGAAATTAGAGGGGGTTGAGTTTGTTTCCTTCTTAAAAAGGGTAAAGAAAGTGGACTTGGACTTATATCCTATATCATAAGCCAGTTGCTCCATTTTCGAATCAAAATCATCACTCAATAGGCGCTTTTTAGCTTCTTCAATCCTGTATTTATTGGTCAAGTCCACGAAATTAACATGTAATTCCTCATTTAATATTTGACTTATTTTATGCATGCTTAAGCCACTTCTTTCAGAAAGCATCCTAAGTGAAAATCCGGTGTTCAAATAGAGCTTGTTGTCTTCAATTAATTGAATGATTTGATTTAGTTTCTCCCTCTTATAAAATGAAGACAAAGATGATTTTGAATATTTCTTGCTTGAAAATTTAAAATGTCCCTTTTTTATCAAAAGGTAGAATACAATGAGATACATTGCCACTACACTGAACAAATCCGCTGAATATCTTGGAAATGGAGGTGTAAAAAACTCGTGCCCGTCAATAACACCGCCTTGCGAAAAGAAAAGGACCAGAGCCCCTATCATTAAAATACTATTAATATAATAAAGCCAATAAAGGTTCTCCTGTTCAATATCATTTTTGCGTTTTCGCGTTTTCAATACACTTAAAATTGACATCAATCCATACGCAAATAGATGTATCGACAAGAATTCAACGACCACCAAACCTTGAATATTCCATGGATCCGTAGGAAACGCAATAGGGATGGGCACCACATCAACTTCTGGACGGAATTCCATCAGATAAAGGAACTTTTTGAATATTCCTTTTTGAAAATAAAAATTGAAAGAATATAGAAAGTAGAAAACAAAAGGTAAAAAATGTAAAAAATCAGTTCTGGTGCCCTTTAATTTCAATTGACCAATGGTATAGAAGTAGGCAAGTGGCCCTAAAAGAAAAATGAATGGTATGGAAATCAAAAAAATATGCGGAAACAAAGACATATATCCTGATTGAATAAAAAAGGACTCTACTTGCATAATTAGGAGGGCTCCTGTCAAATAAACCAAAAATTTATGTTGGGAAAATCGTCCTTTCAGGCTAAAAAAGCAGATGATGTATATGGCTTGAATAATGCCAAATACAATAGCGGTCGTTATTGGTCCAAATTCTAGAATTGAATCCGAAACAGACATTTAAGTATTATAATTGTTCAATACATGGTTGCACTCATAGAGTAAAATACAATTATTATTTCCAAAACTATTTAAATGGAAGGTAAAAGAACCGCTTTGGGGACATAAGCGGAAATAGGAACCAATATTACATTGAGGTCCATTAGGTTTCAATATTAATTAAAATATGGACTTCATTTAGCCAAAGTGGGTACCCGGCCCAAAAGAGCGGAATCATCCAACAAAACTATTTTTATTGCTTATTGGTAATAACATATTCTTTGTCAACTTTTTTCACCCTCCATTCCTCACTAAGTTCCAATAGCCAACCCTCACCTGTTACCCTGTTGTCCAAAATTTCAATAGGTTCGGAAATGGTAACTTTGCTCCAATCCGGGGCCAAAAGAGCTCCGTTTTCTACGGTCAATATGCCCCAGTTGTCCGTTATTCTCAAGCTTGGGTACACGGTGCCTAAATCTTCAATCGGTACTATATTTTGTGGATTAAACGAAATGTTCATATTTTGAAATCGTAGCTCTAAAGTCGGGTGCGCTGTATACTTAGCTTTGAGTTTCGCTATTTTCTTAAGTCTATGCTTTTCCCTTACAACTTCTTCCCTCTGTATCTCTTTGTACGCATAATTGTTTTGCGTAGCAGTTCGTTCTACCGATAAATTATCGTCAAAATCGATTTTAAAAGTAGTGATAAAGTAGTCGGTTAAATTTGTGTTTTTATCAATCTCTTGATGCCAATTGGGCCTGTTTGAAGAAAGTATATAGCCGTAGATGGGTATCGTATGATAGGCAAAAGACCTAACAAAAGTCGAATTGGAATAAAAGTCCTTCTTGCCCTTTACTAAAAGTGTTTTGATTTTTTCATGGTTGCTTGTACTTAGCATTAATCCCGTGTATTCTGCAAGCCCCTCATTAAGTTCCAAGGTGTTTTCTCCCTTTTTGATATCAAGATTTACTTGTCTCTTCGTTCTGAAGAATAGGGCATTCCGAATATGATGTCGTTTTTCTTCTTTGGTATTGGCCGTCAAAGCATCTTCCAGTGCCTCCAATTCAAGCTTCAATAAAAGCCGTCCTTCATATGCGTCTAAATGTGCGTTACCTGATTCGTAAAGGCCTTCAAACCCTATTTCAGGTTGAATCCTATGGAATGATTCATGGAGAATTAATTTGTTCCTAGAACTTCGATCAATGGGCCAAGGCAACATCACCATTGTCCATCTTTTGCCGTTCCAATCAATAGCCGTGTTGGCAATGTTTATTTTTGATGGCAAGCTATCCCGGTAAATGGAATGGAAGGATTCAAAGTCTTTGCTTTGGTTGTTTTCATTTGCATAGAAAATTCTTGTCTCGGGATTTACAAATAGCATGGGTCCATGCAATCGTTCGCCCCAAAACCTCCCATTGTCGAGCACGGATAAACTGTCTACCTCAGTAAGCGTTTTGATTATTAATTTTTCTTCATTGGTCAGTGCGATACTTTTCTTCAAAGATTTTGACCTATCTGACCAACAGGCACTTAAAGAAATTAGAACTAGAATATATATTACCCTCCTATTCATTTGTTTAATCTAAAAGTTTCAATGCACAGGGACTCAAGTTTTATGTATGTGCCAAACGTTACTTGTTCTGCTTTTTTGACATTTAGAAAGCGAATTGTTCTCTCTAATGTTCCAAGCATGGGGTTCCAAAAATCAAAACACCAATAACCACCACCTTAAATTAGAATGTTCTGATAAATTCATTGAAAACTGACGTAATACTGTCTTGTTTAGTATCCATCCTTGGTAGTAACTCTTGCTTTGGATGGCCATAAGAAAGGAAGATCCTGAAGAGCAATGCGTGGTTAACGGATGCCTTTTTTATCTAAAAACTACTTCACTTATCTGCACAATTGGCGGAATGTTGGTGTAGTTGGGAATATCTTCGAGAATCTTTTGGGCATTTGGTCCAAAAGCTGCTCCATAGTCCTCAAGTCTATTAAAATAAAAGGTCCCTATCGCCAAAAAGGGAATGGATTCTTCTGGGGTCCTTCCTGCTATTCCCTTATCTATGGACATGCCTTTGAGATAATCGCCAAATAACTGTGCTACCATGGGCATATGTTTTTTAGAATAGTATTCCATGTCAAAGGTTTTTCCCTCTTCGTTGGGATACATAATGGTCACTTTGATTCTACCTTTTTCAATTTTCGAAATTTGACCAAGTCCTTGGAAACTTGCGCATAACAGGACGGCGATAAGTAGAATAGGGGAATATTTCATTTTAATTAAGTGAAGTGATTTTTATGACAAAGGAACTCCTTAAAAAACAGTCCGTTGTAAAATGGACACTCCGATTATTTTATTGATAATTAGTGCGCCAACTTATTTAAAAAAGTAACCGATGATTTCAGCTTAACACTGCTATCAACACTACCGCTATTTCAGGGGCAAAATAATTTGAGCATCTATTTTTATTTTTTACTAAGGAGCCCCGTATAGGGACCCCTTAGTAAATAAATACCACCTTAATCTTTACGGAAATCACTAGAAATATTGGCGCGGTTACTGCGATAACCCAGGCAACTATCTCCAAACGAGTCCATCATAAGTACTGTCCAAACTCCAGATATGAATCTAGGAGGATACAACAGTGGCTATATATAAGAAAGGCGCATTGAAAAAAGACGCTGTAATATTACCCGTGTTATCTGCTAAGGAGAACCTTCTACCATCTGTCAAGACCAGTTCAAATCTGATACTGAATTCATCGGAACTTTCCAATGTAGTATCCGATATGGGCAGAATGGCCAATAGCTCGGACAGGCTTATGGCGTATTCAAACCTAGGCAGGCCAAACTCCCCCGTTATGAAGGTGGAGGGATCTAGGGTCTCTGCAAGTACCTCGTCGGTACTGAAGTCTGTTGCGCCTTCTTCCACGGTAGTATCATTAAAGGCGACCCAGACTTCTACAGCCTGTGTCAAGTTCCCACTTTCCCTGTCCTGTACTTCCAGTTCAACGGCAAAGTCGGCATCCCCCTCACTGATGGGAATCTCATCTGAAATTACGTTTACGGTCCGGAGCACGGCTCCCCGTCCAACGGTTTCCTGAACAAGATCAAATTCCTGTTCTGCCTCTTCGCAGGCTGTGAACAGTAATCCTACCATTCCAACCCAAAGCAATCCATGTTTAAAACTTATTTTTTTCATCGTTATAATATATTTTAGTTAGCAGGTGGAAAAGTCGGGCTCGCCGGGTTGGTGTCCCAGAACACTTGGGTGGTCAGGTCCGCACGCTGGATAAGGTTCGGATTGTTGAGCACCTCATTCTGTGGCAAGAGGTAGGTCCTTGGGAAGGGCCCTGGATCAGGCTCCCAGTTGGGGAGTACCGTCGTGGGATATCCCGTTTTCCGGTAATAGTTGTAGGACTCGAACCCACCGCCGTAAAGGGTGGTGAAGTACTGTTCGGCAAAGATGTTCTCCTTGTCGTCGCCGGTGGCCGTATCAAAGGCCGCTACGATACCATCGATATAGGCAGTGACATCGGCTTCCGTAGGCTCAAAGGAGAGGTCGGCAGAACCGTCCATGGCCCCAAAGCCCTGTACCTTTGCAATGGACTTTTCAAGCCCGTTCCTAAGGGCGGTGGACCTTTCGCCATCCGAGGCCGCCATTTCCCCTATCCAGAAATCCACATAAGAGGAAAGGATGATGGGGGTGATGCCAGCACCACCAGCACCTTGTCCCAGGCCTACCCCTGGGGCGGTGTTCACCCCGGTAATGGGATCCACATCGTTGAACTGGCTGTCGTCAAAACGACCGCCCGCAGGATAGACCCCTGGGGCCGTCCTCAAGAAATTATCCGGTGGGCCACCCTCATCGTTGCCATGGCTCCTGCCCCAGTAACCGTTGTTCACACTACAGTATACAAAACCGGCATAATGGGGGGGCACCGTAAACAGGGAACATGCAATAGTCTGTCCGTTGGCCGGGACGGGGTCGCCCCCTACATCTTGTAGGGCCCCTGGTGTCCCATCCGCTTGGCGGTAGAAATAGTATCGTATCCTGGGATCGTCGTTCTCCAGCATCAGTTCCATCAACCAGTTGGAGCGGTAGGATTGTGTTCCAGATGGGGTATAGCCCGTCTCAAAAAGGGGGTGCCTGTCACTGGGCTGCAGTTCACTGACCCCGTAACCGAACTGAAGGTCCTGATCAATCTCCTGGATAAAGTTCCCTCCGGCTATAATCGCGTCAAAGGCCGCCTTGTCGTTCGTGTTTTTATAGGAACGCAGGCGGATGGAGTTGATGGCCCTGATCCAGTTTTCGGTGTCCCCATCGTAGAACATGTCCGTGGCGCCCTGAGTAATGGGTCCTGAGGCCAATAGGGCCTCGGCCTCGTCCAAAAGCCCAAAGGCCCCAGCATACACCTCTTCCCCACTGTCCAACATCGGGGCGGGAAACTCGGCCGGGTTGCCTGCCTGTGAAAAGGTCGCCTGGCCAATCGCATCGACCAGTTGGAACAGGCTGTGGGCGTACATGACCTTGCCCAGGGCAATGTGGAAGGAATAGTCCACATCACTTGCGGCATCAATGGCCTCAAGGTTCTGGAGGTTGGTCAGGATACCCACGCTTATATTACTGTTGCCCGGACCTGTAAAACCGGAGCTATAGGTCCTTGCCCACACGTTGTTCATAAAACTGCCCGGTAAGGCATTGAAATAGTTTCTTCCAAATAAATATTCAATACGGGTCAGTTCCCCGGCCTGCTCGGACAAGAAGAACTGGTTGGAAGCATACGCCAATTGGATGGAGTTCAGCAATAAATTAGGATCGGACTGTTCCGGTGACAGGTTGTTCGGACTGACCGTGAGGTCCAGTTCCGTGGTCTCACAGGCGGTCAATGCGATTGCCGCTGCGAAGATCAATGCAATTTTCTTAATCGTTCTATTCTTCATGATATACTCTTATCAATTTTAATTAAAAGGATGCCTTGACGGTGAACCCGTACCTTCTGGCACTCGGGCCGTTCAAGAAGTCAAACCCTTGGCCGTTACCGACTCCGGCCCCCTGTACGTTGGGATCGAAATTGGCCCCGTCAGGAGTGTTGTAGGCATCGTACCACAGGTTAAAGCCCTGTACCGTAAAGGTCAGGGAACCAAAAGGTGTCCGGTCCAGGAACTTCTGTGGAAACCTATAGGCCAGCGATACTTCCTGCAGGCGGATAACAGAGGCATCATAGATCCGGGTCTCCGTTGGACCGAAAAGGAGGTTTCCAAAGAAGTAGTCCGAGTTGGTGATTTGTCTATTGTTGACGGAACCATCTGCCTGGACCCCTGGTAGGATATAGGTATCCTCTCGGTCTATTGTCTCCACGATAAGGCCCCTACCCAACAATGTGGCCACGGTACTGGAGAGGATGTCCCCTCCCTTGGTGTGGTTGATCTGGAAGTTCAGGCTCAAGTTCTTGTAGCGCAGGTTGTTGATGAAGTTCATTTGGTAGTCCGCGACGGCGTCCCCCACAATGGGCGCAAGGCCATTGGCATCCTGTTGGGTCACTAGGAAGTTCCCAGCGGCATCGACGACAAAATTGCCGTTGTCGTCCCTTTGGATGGCGGTACCGACAATGGACCCCAGGGACTCGCCCTGCTGGGCCACGTTACCCCCCCGGCCCAAACCACCGCCGATAGCTATAGAGCCTGCGAAAAAGATTTGGTCCTGGTCCTGTTCCGTTACAATAATGTTGTTGGTAAAGAAGTTCACACTGGAGTTCCAGGAGAAGTTCTCCCCCCTGAAGATGTCAATCCCCAGGTCGGCCTCAAAGCCCTCGTTCTCGATTTCCCCAATGTTGCTCTGGGTCAGGGTAAAGCCCGTGGAAGGGGCCAATGGCTCCTGCACGATCAGATCATTGGTCGTCTTGATGAAATAGGTTGCATCCAAGGAGATCCTGTTCTTCAAGAACTTGGATTCGATACCGAACTCC
>JBCBZA010000188.1:0-6862 GCA_039815575.1 Bacteroidota bacterium
CTCCGTCTTTGGCCTTGAGTTTGGAGAAGATGTCCGCCCACGGTCGCAACTCATCACATCTATCATTTACAATATCCCCGGTAAAAAGAATGATATCACTTTGCTGCTCGTTTACCAAATCTACTCCATATGTTACTTTTTTTGCATTGTCAAAGCTACCACTGTGCACATCAGAAATTTGTGTGATCTGGTACCCATTAAAAGCTTCAGGCAGGTCTTCAAATTCCAACTCGTATTTTAATACTTGATAGTTGTATTTACCCTTATACATTCCATACAGTAGGGCTCCAAAGGGCAAAGCGGCCAACCCCAGTCCAATGGCGCTTACAAACTTCCTACGGGATGGGAAAAATGTGGTGCTTTCATCGGAAACCCCCGCTATTTTGTTAAATCCGTAGACAAACAAACGGACCACATCTTCCAACAACAGAAAGAACCCAAGAAACAATGCCAATAAAAAGAAGGAGAAGAAAATACCTCCGGCAGTGGCAATTTGGTCGCGCATGGCAGCACCTTCCGCCGCCGTAAATATCTTAAACATCAAATATCCCCAGACCACAAAAAACGCAATCCCATAGGCCCAATGTACCCAAGGATTTTTAAATAAGGTTTTAAAAGCCTGAAATCCATAGATGGCCAAAACAATGTAAATGATGGAGAGAATGACAATAAAACGGGTCATGTGGAAACTTTTTACAAAGCTATTTCTTTTTAATACTTATTTAATGCGCTGAATGGTTTGACGGATGACATCACTATTCGTTACAGCAACATGGTGTTCGGAAAGATGTTTTTGTGAAATCATTGGGATTTTTTCATTGATCGGGACACTGTTCACAAACGTTGTTCCCGACAGGTGAATTGCCTTTAATCCGGCGTCTTTGAATTCCATGGAGTTTCCTGGATGAATCCCTCCTCCGGCCATTATAGCAATTGAAGAGGAACTTTGCCATTTTTGGAGATTTTCAAGACCTTCCAATGCATTTTCGCATTGTCCAGAAGTTAGAATGGTATCTATCTCCAATTCATCCAACTGTCTTAGAGATTCCTCGGGATCATCTACCCAATCAAAAGCACGATGAAAGGTAAAATGTAAAGGTTTTATCCGTTTGACCAATTTTTTCATTTGCTCCCAATCCACCGAATGATCGACGTCAAGGACCCCAGTGACAATACCATCCACTCCTACTTCTTTACAGAAATCAATGTTCGCCAACATAACTTGAATTTCGGTCTCAGAATACATAAAATGACTACTCCTAGGCCGTATTAAGACATGGACAGGTATGGATAATTTTTTCTTCACCAGTTGAATAAGTCCGTATGAGGGAGTTACCCCACCAACCCCCAATTCCGAACAGAGCTCAATTCTATCGGCCCCAGCCTCTTGTGCATTTAAGGCCGATTGCAGACTATTGGCACATACTTCTACAAGCATTTAGGTATATTTAAGGACTAAAGGTAAACAACCTATTATGCAACGTCGTAAATTCTTAAAAAATTCAAGCCTTTCAGCTGCTGGAATGGTTTCCGCTCCCCTAATATCCTCATGTAAAAATGAGCCAAAACCCCTGGTAGGCGAAAGGGGAATCGTCCCGAACAAGCCCATTGTTGTTTGCACTTGGGATTTTAAAAATGCCTCTGCAAAAGCTTGGGAGGTCTTAAATAGGGGTGGGCATGCCTTGGATGCTGTGGAACAGGGAGTGCGCATTGAGGAGGCCGATGTCACTAATGAAACTGTGGGCAGGGGAGGACGACCTGACCGTGACGGCCATGTTACCCTAGATGCCTGTATCATGGACAAGGATGGTAATTGTGGTTCTGTGGTTTACTTACAAAATATTGCCCATCCCATTTCAGTAGCCCGGAAAGTTATGGAAGAGACCCCTCACATTATTTTGGCCGGAAAGGGTGCAGAGCAATTTGCCTATGAACAAGGTTTTGAAAAGGAGGATTTATTAACAGAGAGCACCAAAAAGCAATATCAAGAGTGGTTGAAGACCTCAAAATATGAAACGATAATAAACATTGAAAATCATGATACCATCGGTATGTTAGCCATTGATGGAGAGGGCGACATTGCCGGGGCATGTACCACTAGCGGCATGGCTTATAAGGTAGGGGGTCGCGTTGGAGACTCCCCCATCATAGGCGCTGGACTATTTATTGACAATGAAGTAGGTGGAGCTACAGCTACAGGGGTTGGCGAAGAAGTGATCCGAACCGTAGGGAGTTTTTTAATTGTGGAATTGATGCGGCAAGGTAAATCTCCACAAGAAGCCTGCGAAGAAGGTGTAAAACGCATCATGAAAAAGAATGAAGGGCGAAAGGATTTTCAAATCGGCTTTTTGGCCATCAACAAACAGGGAGAAACAGGGGCCTTCTGCGTTCATCCAGGATTTAGTTACAGAAAGTACGACCAAAGTGGTCATGAGAACGTAACTTCAAATAGCTTTTACACGGACAGCGAGGACCATGTTATTTCATAGAATATCGATTTGAAAAAGAGTTAAATCCTTTCATGCCTTTTTTCTACTTTTAAAATTGCACAACAACGATAATTAAACAACAACTACTAATACCACATTACTTTCAATGTCCGATCAAAAAAGACTCTTCCTGCTTGACGCCTATGCCCTCATTTTTAGAGGCTATTATGCCTTCATAAAAAACCCAAGAATCAATTCCAAGGGGATGGACACCAGTGCCATTATGGGCTTTATGAATTCCCTTTTTGATGTCATTCGCAGGGAGCAACCGGACCATTTGGCCGTAGCCTTTGATAAAGGGGGAAGTGTGGAGCGAACGGAGCTTTTTGAAGACTACAAGGCCAATAGGGATGAAACACCCGATGCCATTAGAATTGCGGTACCCTTCATTCAGGAAATTTTGAAGGCACTTAAAATTCCTGTAGTGGAATTAGAAGGCTATGAGGCGGATGACCTTATAGGAACTTTAGCCAAACAGGCTGAAAAAGAGGGATTTAAAACCTTTATGGTTACACCCGATAAGGATTTTGGGCAATTGGTCTCCGAAAACATATTTATGTATCGTCCAGCTCGAATGGGCAACGGCATAGAGATTTGGGGTATCCCAGAAATTCAAAAACGCTTCGGGGTGGAACGGCCCGAGCAGGTTATCGACTATCTGGGAATGATGGGAGACGCAAGTGATAATATTCCAGGATTGCCAGGTGTGGGCGATAAAACCGCCCAGAAATTCTTGGCTCAATTTGGCTCTCTCGAAGGACTTCTGGCCCATACCGACCAACTAAAAGGTAAAATGAAGGAAAAGGTCGAAGCCAATGCAGAACTGGGAAGACTATCACGAAAACTTGCGGAAATCAAGATTGATTGCGATGTCACTTTTGATGCCCAGGATTTTGAAATGTCCCCACCAGATTCTGAGAAAGTACAAGGGATCTTTGAGGAACTTGAATTTAGAAGATTAAAAGAGCAGTTTATCAAACTCTATTCCGGGAATACAGATGCAGGTGCCCAAATATCCAATACAGAAACAGCAAAAAAGGTAAACCCAAATGAAGTTAAGGTAGCCGGAAGTGGTCAATTTACCCTGTTTGGAGGTGACCCTTCCGAAGCTGCAGCGACCATCAAAGATGTCAATAGCCGAAATACGATACGTAATGTTTCCCATTTCTATCAGTTGATACAGGGGGAAATGACGATGCAACTGTTTCTGGAAAAGTTGATGCAACAGCTTTCCGTATGCTTTGACACCGAAACTACCTCCATCAATCCCTTGGAGGCCGAACTCGTAGGAATTGCTTTTTCATGGGAAGCGGGAAAAGGATTTTATGTGCCATTCCCTGAGGAAAAAGAAGAAGTGTCGGCACTGATTAAAAAATTAAGGCCCTTTTTTGAGTCTGAGGAAATAGAGAAAATTGGACAAAATTTAAAGTACGATGTCAAAGTGATGCAAAACTATGGGGTTCAAGTGAAAGGTCAACTTTTTGATACAATGTTGGCGCATTACCTGATTAATCCCGATATGCGGCACAATATGGATGTTTTGGCCGAAACCTATCTAAATTATACGCCTGTTTCCATTACTGAACTCATTGGCAAAAAAGGAAAAAACCAATTGAGCATGCGGCAGGTTCCGTTGGCGAAGCAAACGGAGTATGCGGTCGAAGATGCGGATATTACCTATCAATTGGCACAGCATTTTAGACCCGAATTGGAACAAGCCAAGACCGATAAACTCTTTAAAGAAATTGAAGTTCCCTTGCTTCGGGTGCTCGCTGATATGGAACGGGAAGGTATCAATTTGGATGAAGCCTTTTTGAAAGACCTTTCAACAGCACTCTCCGTGGACATCGAGGCATTGGAGTCCAAAATCTATGAGCAAGCGGGCGAAACCTTCAATATTGCCTCACCAAAACAACTTGGGGATATCCTTTTTGGAAAAATGAACCTAGTAGAGAAGCCAAAAAAGACTAAAACCGGGCAATATTCCACCTCCGAAGAGGTCCTTTCCTACCTAGCGAAAGACCATGAAATCATTCAAAACGTACTGGATTATCGAGGGTTGACCAAACTTAAAAGCACCTATGTGGATGCCCTCCCGGAACAGGTAGAAGCCTCTGGTCGCGTTCATACGGATTATATGCAGACCGTAGCAGCAACCGGTCGCTTGAGCAGCAATAATCCCAACCTACAGAATATTCCTATCCGCACAGAAAGGGGCCGCCAAGTGCGCAAAGCTTTTGTTCCAAGGGACGAAAACCATGTACTGCTGGCAGCAGACTACTCACAAATTGAATTGCGCATCATTGCAGCGCTGAGCGAGGAGGATACCATGATTTCTGCCTTTAAGAATGGAGAGGACATTCATGCATCCACCGCTTCCAAAGTCTTTAATGTCCCTATTGACCAGGTAACCAGGGAGCAACGAAGCAATGCGAAGACCGTTAATTTTGGTATTATCTATGGGGTTTCCGCTTTTGGGTTGAGTAATCAGACGGACCTCACAAGATCCGAATCCAAAGAACTTATTGAAACCTACTACAAGACTTATCCCAAGCTTCGCAACTATATGGGGGAACAGGTAGATTTTGCACGGGACAATGGTTATGTTCAAACTGTTTTGGGAAGGCGTAGGTATTTAAAGGATATTAATGCGGGCAATCAAGTGGTGCGTGGCGCTGCGGAACGCAATGCGGTCAATGCCCCCATCCAGGGGAGTGCTGCTGATATCATTAAAATTGCGATGATCAACATTCATAAAAAACTAGCGGAAGGGGATTACAAGACCAAAATGTTGTTGCAGGTGCATGACGAACTTGTTTTTGATTGCTACAAACCTGAATTGGAGGAAATGAAACAGCTTATCAAATCTGAAATGGAAAATGCCTATACCATGGCCGTGCCTTTGGATGTTGAAGTGGGGATTGGTGAAAATTGGTTGGAAGCCCACTAAAATAGTTGATTGCACATGAAAGGGAGCGTTCAATTTTGTGGTTCTTTCTTACTGGTTCTCTGTGTGGCCAGTGCTGTGTTTTCTCAACAAACAAATCCCAATATCATTTATTTTTTGGCCGATGATCTGGGCTACGGAGAAACCGGGGTCTATGGTCAAGAAAAAATCAAAACCCCAAATATTGATGCTTTAGCTGCATCAGGAATGAGATTTACCCAGCATTATTCTGGTGCTCCCGTATGCGCCCCGGCACGCTATATGTTACTTACTGGAAAACACGCTGGGCACGCCTACATTCGGGGGAATGATGAATGGAAAGAGCGGGGCGATGTCTGGAACTTTGAAGCGATGTTCAAAAACCCTTCTTTGGAGGGGCAAAGGCCAATACCGGAAGAAACCAAGACTTTGACAGAACTACTAAAAACCAAAGGGTACGCTACGGGTTTATTTGGTAAATGGGGACTAGGTGCACCTAATTCGGAAGGAGAACCTAATCGACAGGGCTTTGATGAATTTTATGGATATAACTGCCAACGCCAAGCGCATAATTTATATCCAACCCATCTTTGGCATAACCAATCAAAGGTCGTGTTAAAGAATACATTGATGGCTCCCCATCAGAAATGGGATAGTCTTTCAATTCATAAAAAAAATGGTTTTTTTGAACGCTTTATTCAAGAAGATTATGCACCGACCCTAATACATGAAAAGGCGCTTTCTTTTATGGAAGCCAATAAGGAAGAACCTTTTTTTCTCTATTATGCCTCACCTCTTCCACATTTACCTTTGCAAGCGCCAATGGAACTCGTAGAACGATACCAAAAAGTATTTGGAGAAGAAGAGCCGTACCTTGGAGACAAGGGCTATTTTCCAAACAAATATCCTAGGGCGACCTATGCAGCAATGATTACGTACCTCGACCAACAATTGGGGGAATTGGTAACTAAATTAAAATCACTGGGACTATATGAAAACACCGTGATTATCTTCTCAAGCGATAATGGCCCTACCTATACAGGTGGGGTTGATTTTGATTTTTTTGAAAGCTCCAAACCCTTCAAAAATGGCTATGGAAAAACGAAAGGTTTTGTTTACGAGGGTGGAATTCGAGTTCCCATGATAGCAAGTTGGCCCAATCATATAAAAGCTGGGAGTACTGCAGAGCATATCTCTATTTTTTATGATGTTCTTCCCACCATTTGTGATATTGTGAATATTGAAAAACCAAGAGGTATTGACGGCTTAAGTTTTATGCCTATTTTATTGGGAAAAGAACAAACCAAACATGAATTTCTCTATTGGGAATTCCCAAGTTATAAGGGGCAACAAGCTGTAAGAATGGGTAAATGGAAAGCAGTTCGAAAAAACATCTTTGAGGGAAATATGAATGTGGAATTGTACGATCTGAGTGTTGATATCAAAG
>JBCBZA010000209.1:0-5728 GCA_039815575.1 Bacteroidota bacterium
GAATTTGGTTGCCCTCAAAGACGGAAATCCCATTAATAGGGGAGCTAATGGGATACCGTTGGGTACATTATGCCTTTAGCTGGTTTGGGGCTTTTTATGATCTGACCATTCCATTTTTGTTACTGTACAAGCCAACGCGTTGGATGGCCTTTTTCTTTGTGGTCGTATTTCATATCATGACCCGGGTTTTGTTCAATATTGGGATGTTTCCCTATATCATGATTGTTTCGTCCCTCATCTTTTTTAGCAGTTCGGCACATCATAAAATCCTACAGTTTTTGGCAAACCTTTTAAAAATAAATAAGTCTTCATTTGACAATGGACTCCAATTTAATATTGTATCTAAACTTCGAAAACAAGTTGCATACGGGAGTGTAGTATTGTTTTTTGCCATTCAATTGCTATTGCCATGGCGTTATTTGACGTATCCAGGGGAATTGTTTTGGACCGAGGAAGGCTATCGTTTTTCGTGGCGCGTTATGTTGATGGAAAAGGCAGGATATTCCCAATTTAAAATAGTGGACGGTAAGTCAGGAAAATGGTTCTATGTGGACAATTCTGATTTCTTGACCCCCTTTCAAGAAAAGCAGATGAGTTTTCAACCCGATTTTATTTTGGAATACGCTCATTATTTAAAGGGGCATTTTGAAAGCCAAGGACATGAAAATATTGAGATTTATGTAGAGAGTTATGTGACCTTAAATGGTCGTCGCAGTACAAGCTATATTGACCCTACAGTGAATTTAGTGGAGGAAAAGGAATCGTTCCGCCACAAAAAATGGATAATCCCTTTTAAAGATGAAATTAAAGGTATTTAGTGCTATTTATCTGCTTTTATTTAGTCTATCAACATATGGTCAGCTGGATATCAGTGGTAGGGTCACCGATCAAAATGGTACTCCCATTCAAGATGCGGAAGTCTATGTAAGGCAAACGCAAGCCCTGTCGGTAACAAATGAAAATGGCGAATTTAATATTGAAAATATCGCACAAGGGACCTATGATATTGTTGTTTTTGCTTTTGAGTATAGTGTTTTGGAACAGACTATAGGTATCACATCGTCTACGACACTACAATTTCAGTTGCAACCGCTGGCAGCGCAACAACTTTCTGAAGTGGTCATTACCCAAGAACGTGAAAAGGTTTTCGCCTTACAGAAATTGAAGACCGTTGAAGGTACTGCCATCTATGCCGGTAAAAAAACTGAAGTGGTCCTAGTGGGCAATATTCCAGGAAATTTAGCGGCCAATAATCCCCGTCAATTGTATAACCAGGTCGCCGGACTTAATATTTTTGATTATGGTGATGCAGGATTGCAATTGAATATAGGGGGTAGGGGACTAGATCCCAATAGAACGGCAAATTTTAATGTACGCCAAAATGGCTATGATATCAGTGCAGATGCCCTGGGGTATCCAGAAAGTTACTATACCCCTCCCGCCGAGGCCTTGGACCAGATCCAAGTGGTTAGAGGTGCTGCTTCGCTTCAGTATGGCCCACAGTTTGGGGGTTTGGTGAATTTTAAGTTTAAGAAACCACATCCGAACAAAATAGTGGAATGGGTTTCCAGACAGACCTTAGGTTCCTTTGATTTAAGAACCAGTTTCAACAGTCTTTCTGGAACTGTAGGGGATTTTAGCTACTATACCTATTTCAACTATAAGGAAGGTAATGGGTTTCGACCCAATTCCAGGTTTAGCAGTCGCAATTATTTTGGGCATTTTGAATACCAGTTGTCTAAAAAAACAAGTGTGGCATTTGAGGCGACACTATTGAATTATTTAGCCAAGCAACCTGGGGGGCTCACTGATGTACAATTCCTGGAAGACCCTGATTTTAGTAATAGGACGCGTAACTGGTTTGATGTGGATTGGAAACTTTTTTCATTGCGATTGGAGCATCAATTTTCACCTCAAACCGATTTTAGCCTGAACCTTTTTACCCTTGATGCCTCCAGGAAAGCCTTGGGTTTTCGAACCAACAGGGTATCCCAACCGGATGACCCCAACGAACCTCGGGAGTTACTATCGGATAACTTTTACAATTGGGGTGCCGAAGCCCGAATCTTAAATCGCTATAAAATAAAGAATACTGATGCCGTACTCTTGCTGGGAACAAAGTATTATCAAACCGCAAATGATCAAAGGCAAGGTCCCGGAAGTACGGCCAACGGCCCTGACTTTTCCTTTGCTGATGATACGTTTCCCAATTTTGAACGGCAATCCCAGTTTGATTTCCCCAATTTAAACCTGGCGTTCTTTGGAGAAAATATCTTTAATCTTTCTAGGACATTTTCAATAACGCCTGGATTTCGATTTGAATACATAAAAACCGAAAGTGAAGGCAGCTTTAGAAATATTGTGCTGGATTTGGCGGGCAATCCCCTTTTGAATGAAGAGATACCGGATAATAGGACCTTTGAACGTAACTTTTTGTTATTGGGAATAGGGGCTTCCTTTAAACCAGCTCCATCTTTTGAGCTATACGGGAATTTCTCCCAGAACTATCGCTCGGTAACCTTTAACGATATTCGCGTAGTGAACCCTTCATTTCAGATAGATCCCAATATCTCCGATGAGGACGGTTTTACTGCAGACCTTGGTGCTAGAGGTAGGTTGAATGATGTATTGACCTATGATTTAAGCGTATTTGGACTCCTCTATGACAATCGCTTGGGGGAGATTTTGCGAAACGAGACACGTACCAATGCCGCTGGAGAAGAAATAGAAACCGGCAGAGTGGTGCGTTTTCGTGGAAATATTGGTACGGCCTTTATCTATGGCTTTGAGTCCTTTGCGGATTTGAACATCAAGGAAGTTGTGTTTCCCAGTTTGGAAAAGGCCAAGTTGAATTTCTTTGTGAATTTAGCACTTACGAATTCTGAATATACCGCATCGGACCAAAACAATGTGGAAGGCAATCAGGTAGAGTTTATCCCAGACGTAAACCTTAAAACTGGTTTGAGTTTTGGGTATGGCAATCTTCTCGGCAGTTTGCAATATACCTATCTATCCGAACAGTTTACGGATGCGACCAACGCGCCACAAGATGTAAATGACAATCAACGGGGAATTGAGGGCACCATTCCCGCTTATGATATTATGGATTTGTCCTTGTCCTATTCTTGGAAAATGCTCAAATTGGAAGCGGGTATCAATAATCTGTTGAACAATTCCTATTTCACAAGGCGCGCTACAGGCTATCCCGGCCCAGGAATTATCCCCGCCGAACCCCGCACTTTTTACACTACACTTCAATTGAAACTTTGAACGGGTAGTTTGATGTTTAATTGGTGAAGGTAGTATCAAAATTCCTTCCAACCGTTCTCACCACATTTTGTGTTAATTTTTAAAATGAGTGTACTCAATGGGTCATCCCCCGATTACTAGATCAAATCAAAACCTAACAATGGTTGTCCCGTAATTTAAATTCATTCTATGGATTTTCCATTTTAATTTTAAAAGGGTATCAGCAAACACCTAGTGTAATCAATGGCTATGAACGAAGGGGAAAATGATTTCAAAATTGTAACCGAAGTTTTCACAAAATTTCTTGAGGAGCGAGGACTGAAAAAGACCAATGAGCGTTTTCAGATTTTAAGGGAGATATATAACATGGATCATCGGTTTGATGTTGATGACCTATATCTTCAAATGAAGGCAAAAAAATACACTATAAGCAAGGCGACCATCTACAACAATCTACAATTGCTTATTGATGGAAAATTACTGCGAAAGCATCATTTTGGGCATAAAAAGTCGGTATACGAGAAGTGCTATTTTAGTGAAAGGCAAGATCAGATTATTCTCAGTAATAATGGTAAGATATTGGATTTTCGGGACGATAGGATTGAAGCGATAAAAAAATCATTGGAAGAGAAGTTCAACATAAAGATTACCAACCACTCTCTGTATTTTTATGGATATAGCACCGATGAAAACACAGAATAAACCGGATATACAACAGATTATCTGCTAATAAGGACTATATGGATTGATGTTCAGTTCTAAGCATCTCCCTTCCTATGACTTAATGCGAATCGAACGGGGAATACATTCTTCTTATGTACCATAATGAAACGCAAGTGCGATAGGGAAAACGCTAAATAACGGGATAATGAACACCTACAATTATAAAAAATGGATTTAGCATTTAATCCCCGTCATTATCCGTAGCGGTAATGATAATGGATAGTACACTTCTAACATCCACAGTAAACAATATTCCCAACTCCGTCATTTTAGTGTGTAGGTTCTCTACGGCTGTTGGATCCGCAGTAACCGCCTCTTCCAAAGGAACGGTTATCGCGGCTATCGCCTCCTGGACTTCATCAATTTTTGTTTGGAGGTCATCATTCAATGAATCCTCCTGAAGCACAAAAAAGATATAATCCGAAATATTGGTAATGCCCTCGCCAAAAAAGGCTTCTTCTACCATTTCCATACTTACGGTCAGTAGCTCCAAGGATATATTACTAAAGGGCGCCTGGACAATATCGGGATTTGGTATTTCTGAAGTTTCCAGCCCACCGGGCTTTCCAATTTTGGTTACTTTTCCGGTATCCACGGCGTTATTAAGGCCATTAAAGAATAAATTAAACGAAGCACGAATACCCGTGTCCTCGTTGTTGATAAAAGTGGTTGCATAATTATCACCATCTGGCTGCCAAATGGACAATAACCGGTCGGCTTGAGCTATTAGAAATTCCACCGAGAGGCGTAAATATTCCCTGCGGTTTTCATCAAGCGAAAATTCGTTATTGGTCTCCGTAACAGTTGACTTGAACAATAGGTATTCAATCCCTGCCAAGGCTTTTATTTGTGGGCTTATTGCGGCCACTGATGCTTCTGTGATTTCACCATCAGAAATAAAATCCTCAATAGCCTCAGCTACCGTGGGCCAATTGTATATGGCAGGATGAAGAAACCGATCTCTTGCCAGACCAATATGAAAAACATAGGTCTTTTCGTAAGCTAAGGTCATTGTTATCCACTGTGTTCGCAATGCCTCCAAATTGGTCTCACTCGTCTCGTCAAGATAGGTGGTCGCTAAACTGCTAAAAATCCCAGCTTGTGCATTAAAATCGGATAGGGTGGGCAGGATAAGCGAGTTTGTGGCATCTGCCAATAAGGAGGGAACGTCAAATTCTTCCATAACGGTATCATCAACCATATCATCAACGGCGCCGTCGTCAACCATGTCATCCGTTGTGGACTCGTCTGAGCCGCCACAGCCCAATACAAAGAGCATTAAGAAAAGTATGCGAAGTGATTTTAATTTTTTCATCGTCATTTTTTTATAGTGAGTTGACAAAGTCCAACACTTGTTGGCGTTCGTCAGCACTTAGGTTCATAAAAGCATCCTTACTATTTTGGGCTTCACCGCTATGCCATAAAATGGCTTCCTCTATATTTCTTGCCCGCCCATCATGAAGCAAAAATGTATGGTTGTTCACCGAAGAAATGAGTCCAATACCCCATAAAGGTTGCGTTCGCCATTCTTGCCCATTGGCCACAAAGTCAGGGCGGTTGTCCGCCAAATCCTCACCCATATCATGAAGCAAAAAATCGGAATAGGGACGTATGGTCACATTCTCTAAAAGGGGCGTTAGATCTGAATTTGATGTGGTCTGGTCTATGGTATGGCAACCTATGCAGTTGATCTGTCTAAAAAGGTCACGTCCGCGCAATACGGATTCTTCCCTTACATTTCGGCGGTTGGGTACCA
>JBCBZA010000038.1:0-29161 GCA_039815575.1 Bacteroidota bacterium
TACACTCGATGGTGAAACAGCAAAAATCAGATTTCTACGAATCAGGGCAAAAATGGCAGGATACATATAGAAGGCCCCAATAAGATCACCTTGTAGTAATAAAAGTACAGACCGCTGAAGACCACAACCGGGGCAATCAAAACCCAAGAATTGCTTGGTAGCACAGGGCAACATATAGTCCTGAAGTCCCATGTAGGATACGTTAGGCGCTGAATCCATTGATGTAATCAATTTAGGCACTTAAAATACTATTATTTTTGGTTTTGAAAGGCATGGAAATAAATTTTTGGATATATGGTTATGTTTAAAATTGGTGATGATGTGGAGGTCTTGGACGAAGCTATTCGGGGAAAGGTCATAAAAGTTGATGGCGAAATGGTAACTTTAGAAACTGAAAATGGTTTTCCCATGCAGTTCATGAGTTCCCAACTGGTAAAATCCGGGAATGCTATAACAGTAACCAATTATGAGGTCCATCGGGTAAAAAAGGAGAAGGAGGTTCCAAAGAGAAAAAAGATTCCCTCCGTTAAGACTAAGGAACGGAATGCCCCAAAAATGGAAGTTGATCTTCATATTCATCAACTGACAACATCCACAAAAGGAATGACCAATTTTGATATGCTCAACTTACAATTGGATACGGCAAAACGTCAACTGGAGTTTGCCATAAGCAAACGCATTCAAAAAGTGGTATTTATCCATGGCATAGGTGAAGGGATCTTGAAGGAGGAATTAAAGTACTTATTCAAAAGGTATCCGGTTGATTTCTACGATGCCGAATATCAGAAGTATGGCATAGGTGCCACAGAGGTATATATTTATCAGAACTATTAATTGGAAATAGGAGTGGTAATTTCCCCAAAATCATTGATGGACAAATCTGTGATGCGCTCACCAGAATCGTTTACCAAAGAAATACCGCTAAGTTGAATGGTATGGGAAAATTGGGTAGAATCATTAATTGCAATGGATTTAATAATAATGCTACCATCTTCCGCCTCAATTTCTTGAATAACCGTTGGGCTAGCGGGTGGGAAATCATCACAGAAAAAACTGCTGGTCAGATTATCTGAAAAAACGCGATAAATAAGTCTAGACTGGCCTGGGACTGTGCTCATGGTCTCCACAGTATCGGTTACAGAGTTTCCGTTGTTAAGAACACCGCTTTGCAATTGCAATATCAAAGTCTCTGTAGCATTAATTTTAAAAAGTAAATTACTCGTAGATACATTTATATCGGAACAATCCTGAATGGAGACACTGTCAAAATCCAAGGTTTCAATTTGTAAATCTCCATCACTACAGGAAAAGCAAGTCAAAAGTATAGCCGCTGCCACTAATTTTTTCATGACGTCAAATTTAGGTGAAATTCATTTCATCCTCTTTTATCCTTGGAGATAATTTGGAAGAAATTAACGCAGGAATGGCTATTTTTGGGCTGTTTATAAAACGACGACATTGTATGGACAAAGTCTATTTGGATAATGCTGCCACGACCCAAGTAAGGGAAGAGGTAATCGCTAAGATGCAGGACGCTCTGGCCAATTGCTTTGGGAACCCGTCTTCCACCCATAGTTTTGGACGGACAGCCAAGACCGCCATTGAGAAAACGCGAAAAACTATTGCCAAATACCTGAATGCCCATCCCTCAGAAATCATATTTACTTCTGGAGGTACGGAAGCTGATAATATGATTTTACGATGTGCGGTAAGGGATTTGGCAATAACCACCATTATCACTTCTAAGATTGAGCATCATGCGGTCCTACATACGGCGGAGGAGCTGGAGAAGGAATACAACATCAATCTACATTTTGTCCGATTGGATGCTTATGGAAATCCAGATATAAATCACCTTGAAGAACTGCTTAAAAGGGATAGTTCCAAAAAGTTGGTCAGCTTAATGCACGTAAACAATGAGATTGGAAACCTTATCGATGTAAATGCAATCGGGTCACTTTGCCAAAGTTATGATGCACTATTTCATTCAGATACGGTACAATCCATTGGTCATTTTGAGTGGGATGTTGAAAAGACCCCAATAGATTTTATGACCGCAGCTGCCCATAAATTTCATGGACCAAAGGGTATTGGTTTTGCTTACATCAGAAAAAATTCTGGGCTAAAACCGCTTATCGTAGGTGGGTCGCAAGAACGTGGTTTTAGAGCAGGTACAGAATCATTTCACAACATTGTTGGCCTGGAAGAAGCATTTATTGCGGCCTATGAAAACCTCAATAAGGAAAAAGCCTATGTTACGGAGCTTAAACAGTATTTCGTTGAAAAGTTAAAAAAGGAAATTCCTGCTGTTGAATTTAACGGATACTCGGAGAGTTTGGAACACAGTACGTATACCTTGACCAATGTTCGTCTTCCCTTTGATGCCAAAAAATCGCTTATGTTGTTATTCCATTTGGATTTGAAGGGGATAGCATGTTCCAAAGGAAGTGCTTGCCAGTCGGGAAGCACAAAAGGCTCCCATGTGTTACGGGAACTTTTGTCTGAGGAAGAACTTAAAAAACCTTCCATACGGTTTTCCTTTTCAAAATACAATTCAAAAGAAGAATTGGACTATACCATATCGGTATTAAGGGAATTTTCTGAGGGTTAGTTTTTCTTTTTCCGCTTTTTCTCCTTATCGTAAGGAAATTTCCTTGAGGCTGCCTTCATCATTTTATCAATTAGCTCATCGGTATTTTTCCCTGTTTTTTTGGTAATAATTTTTTCATACTTCCAAAGCAGCTTCCCCGTGGAACCATCACTGATTTTAATCCCGATTCTCCCGTAGTTCGTCTTCCCCCTAAAATAGTCCAAAAGGTTAAAGTCGGTGGAAACCCCCTTGGAAAGAAGTACGTTTAAATCCAGGCTTCCGCTGATAATTCCATCCACACCAAGGATATTGGAAAGCTCTTTAACCGTGCGTATATCAATGTTATCATAACGGATTCCATTTTTTGTAAGTAGCGCATTTGTTTCTTCCACGTTTTGGAAGTCCACGTTGAACTTTTTTCTCTTTTTCCTTCGTGAAAAATAAGTCTCCAACGCATCTTGTACGGCATAACCTTCTTTTTGAGCCAGTTCCTTGAGCTCTTCTTTTGAAATGTTCTGTTCCAAATCCAATTGGGTAATAAAGGGAACTATAGCAAGTACCTGATGCCCCTCAGAGAGCTCATCAAAACGATTGCTTTCAAAAATATCTTTTTGGGCGTTGCTCCAAAAAAAGCCTAAAAAGACAAAAAGGAATAGCAGCTTTTTCACCATAATATTAAAATCTAATACGCAATTTTAAGTTCAATAAACGCGATGTTAGAAAATTGGGGACTGCAAATTGCCTTTGGGTATCCACATCCCTAACCCAAGTATTGGTAATGGAATTTTGATTGTTAAAAGCATTAAAAATTTCGAGACCTATGTCCAATTCCTTAAAGTTATTTAACCAATGGCCTTTTTTGAAAACACTGGTTCTGTCGGCAAAAATATAGGAAATGCCCAAATCAGCACGCCTATAATCTCTTAATCTATTCTGAAATTCATAAGGGTCGGCATTGTTGGGTGAGCCCCCTGGAACCCCGGTGTTGTAAACCAAATTCACATAAAGCTTCATATTGGGAATTGTGGGCATATAGTCCTGAAACAACATCCCAAGCTTTAACCGTTGATCGGTAGGTCTTGAGATATACCCTCTGTTGTCAATATTTTCCTTGGTTTCCAAATAGCCCAGGCTTAACCAGGATTCTGCCCCTGGAATAAGTGCGCCGTTCAGTCTAAAATCAAACCCATAGGCATAGGCCTTTGAAATATTATCAGCACGGTATCGTATCCTTACGTCCTCTATGGTGTAGGTATTTACATTGTCCAGATTTTTATAGTAGCCCTCACTAATAAGGGTAAAAGGGCGGTTAAACAATAAAAAACTAGATTCATTCCCTAGTACAATGTGCAAGGATTTTTGGGCTTCTACCTCGGGATTTACCAACCCTTGGATATTCCGCAATTCCCTGTAAAAAGGGGGTTGTTGGTAACTGCCAATAGCCAATCTAAAAAGCACATCGTTTTTCCAATTGGGTTTAATCGCAAATTGGCCCCTTGGGCTTACTAAAAACTGTTGGTTACTTTCAAAACCTTCTCCAGATAACCCCCAATACTGAGCCCTTACGCCCAGGTTATAATAAATGGTATGCTCGCCCCATTGGGCCTGCCTATCAAATTGGAAAAACCCCGAAAGACGGTTGGTCTTTACAAAGTTGGTGGCCCTAGCACTTTCAAATGCCAGTATAGGGGCATCAAAAGGTACTTCAGGCTCGTTGTTGATGAATTCCCCGTCTGGAGGTCGAATCAAAAACCCAGCAGAATCTAAAAATTCAGCCTCGTTCAGTCGATCTCTGATATCTTCGTGCGAATAGCGCAAGCCATATTCCCAAGTGGTATTTCCTTTTTTCAATACGCCTTTGTGTGAAAGATTGAAGATCAAAGCGTCCAATTGGTTGCGCGCCCTGTTGAATTGTGAACCAATACCGCGACTTTCAATGACCTCTCCAAGGTTTTCACTTCCTAAATTGGTTTCCACTTCACCCAATTCATATTCCGCAATTACATCCGTAAATTCTTCCTCTAGGGCATGGTATATGGATGAGGTAAAGCTCAGTTTTAAGCTATCATTTACCAATACATCGGCCTTGAGTGCCCCTAGCTGTGTCTCGTACCTATTTTCTTCCTGACCTTCATAAAATACCACCAAGGCCCGTGGTTCGAAAATAGTACCAAAATTTGTTTGCCTGGCAATGGGTTCATTTTTGTAATTGTTTATGGAAAAGTTTCCCAAAAAGCTCAACTTGAAACTATTGGTAACTTGCTTTGTCAAGTAGGTTTGGGCATCAAAAAAAATAGGAACCACATTCGTTTCAGTTTGCTGGCTATTGATGAAAAGTGAGTTGTTCCGAAACCGAACTCCAGTTAAAGTAGTGAAATCTTTTTTTTTCGAAATGGTTTCCAAGGTGGTACTTGCCCCAAGAAAACTGCCTTCCACTTCCACGGAGAAAGATGTTGGAATTTTATAGGTGATATCAAGTACCGATGAAAGCTTATCCCCGTATTTGGCTTGAAATCCCCCAGCGGAAAAATCTACTTTTTCGACCATGCTGCTATTTACAAAGCTGAACCCCTCCTGTTGGGCAGAACGTATAAGAAAAGGTCTATACACCTCAATTCCATTAACGTATACCAGGTTTTCATCAAAATTGCCACCCCTAACGTTGTATTGCGTACTTAATTCATTGTTAAAGGAGACTCCTGGAAGCAATTTTAATAGGTTTTCGACTCCTGCATTTACCCCAGGGATTTTACGAACGACCTCAGGCGAAATAGAGGTAATGCCTTGGACGTTTCTTCGCCCGTTAGGACTAACTTCAACTTCCGCAATCTGAATGCTTTCTGACCCCATAACAGGATTGAATTCGAAAGTCTCATTGGTGTTTAGGATAATGTCTTTAAGGACTACGTCTGCGTTACCAATATGGGAAAAAGTGATGGTTACCGTTTTATCGGCTACCAGTTCAAGTAGGTAAAAACCGTTTGTGTCAGAGGTTGCTCCAATCCCATTTGATGAAATATTAACGTTGGCCAGTGGCTGCTGTAATTCATCCAACACATATCCGGAAATTACAGCGGTTTGCCCAAATGCTAATTTGACCATGGTCACCGTGGTCATCACAAATAGGGCCCAGATTCTATTTTCTATAGAAAGTTTCTTCAAAAGTGGTAGTATTGCCTACGTTATCCGTAACGACCACCTTAAGGTTGCATTGCGTATCGTCCACAATTTTATCTTCAAAATTATAGGTGATGGTTCGTGTTTTTGGTTCGTATTCCATCAGAATCCATTTTCCATTAAGATAGGCGTTGAAGGAATTTATACCACTGAGGTCATCTGAAATGGTTAAACTGAGGTAGCGATAATTATTGAGCCATTTCCCCGGCTTAAAATTCCGCGGATTTATTTTTGGTGGAACTGTATCCATTGCCAATGTATATTTCCCTAGATTTCTCGTTCTAGTAGTAAACGTATTCCCTCTTTTGTAGGTCCGGGAATACCGGGGTTCCAGATCTTCATTTAAATAAGCAATAAATAAGTGTTTTTTCTTGTTCGCACTGTATTTGGATACATCAAACGTTACGGTAAAATTTCGATGGGCAGCAATCCAATCGTGGTGGATGGTGATGGTATCCTTACCTTTTTTTAGATTCACATAAAAATCTTGATAAAAAGTGCTTTTTGGAAAATAAACTTTCGCAATTTCAAGGTCAAAACTGTTTGGAGCGGCAGCCTTTAAAAAAGTGTCGGTACTATCCACTTTTTTTGGGAGTAGGATTTCTTCCTTTTTACCCGCCACGGGAATGAATACCTTGGTTTGGTTGCCCTCAATATCCTTAATGAGCAATTCCACACTGTAATCCAAACCATCTTGGACCACTATTTTTCCATCCAAATAAAGTTGGTCGTAAATGCTTAGCTTATTGTAAGGTTCCTTAAATACCTTCTGGATGCGCTGACGGTACTTTTTAAAATGCTGATAGTCGATTAAGGTATTGATATAACGAGTCTCTCCAAATGAAAAAGTCTCAAAATCATAACTGCTATATACCTTGCCATTTACTTTTTGGGTAACGGAGAACACCCCATTTTTATTGGCAGCCATATCCTGTCGGTCAAAACCATTAAACCCAAAGCCTATGGTCCCTAGCGCCGTAATGTTATCTGCTAGAAAGGTGCCATCGGGCTGCTTTGTAAAATTTAGTTGTATTTTTTTTTCACTTTGGTTGATATGACTCCCTTCAGACAACGGATAACCAAAAAGACCGACCAAGTCTGGATTTGTGGCATCCCTAACTTCCAGTCCATAGAGTAATGGGTTTGTTGGTTTTTCCGTAACACTATTCCTAATTTCAAAATGCAGATGGGGCCCAGAAGAGCCTCCTGTGTTGCCTGTATAGGCAATAATATCCCCTTTTTTTACTTCTAGCTGCCCAAATTCAGGAAATACCTCTACTTCATATTGTCTTTTATCGTACTGTATCGTTTTAATATATTCCTGAATTTTTGGTCCATATTTTTGAAGGTGGGCATACACAGAAGTATATCCATTGGGATGTGCTACATAAAGTGCTTTGCCATAGCCATAAAGGGAGACCTTTACCCGTGTTACGGTGCCATCGGCAATGGCGTAAACCGGCAATCCCTGTCGTTGTTGGGTTTTTATATCGATACCACCGTGGAAATGATTCGACCTCAACTCGCCAAAAGTTCCAGAAAGAACAAGGGGAATATCCAATGGAGGCCTAAATGTATTTTGAGGGTATTTATGCTGACCGGTTAAAACGAAAAACATAAGAAAAAAAACGCAGGTCAATGGAATGCGCGTCATGAAGTACATATTTGCTTTCAAAAGTAACCAATACCCAACAATCTCGAAACTAGTTACGCACGGTATCTAGCTATTGGGCATCACAAGAATACACTAAAAAAATTGCTAGGTTGGTTTGGGTTCGTTAACTTTGTTTATAGACGCATTGCAATTTGCAGATGGGTGAACTTATTGAAATTGTTGATTCCCTGGAGAATAAAGTGAGTAAGCTCTTGCACCGTGTAGAGGTGCTTAACCAAGCCAATGCAAAGTTAAGAAAAGAGCTGAGCGACCAAGTGGAATCCCATGAACAGAGCAAGGAAGCCCTCATGGAGTGGAAAGAAAAATACGACTCCTTAAAATTAGCAAGTTCAATGCTGGGTGGTAATACGAATAAAACAGAGGCTAAGCTCAAGATAAATACCTTAATACGGGAGTTGGATAGTTGTATAGCCCAACTGGCGGAATAGGTGTGACAAATGGAAGAAAAGCTCAAAATAAAGCTTTCAATAGCTGATAGGGTATATCCCCTTACTATTGATCCCAAACAGGAAGAAGGGCTACGGAAAGCGGCCAAAAACATTGATAATTTGGCAAAAAAGTTTGAGCAGAATTATGCAGTACGGGACAAACAGGATGTTTTGGCCATGTGCGCTTTACAATTTGCTTCCAAAATTGAGCAAGGCGGTATAAATGAATCTGAAAGTATTAAAGAGGCAAAAAAAAGATTGCGTGCCTTGGAAGATTCGGTACATGCCCATTTAGGCACAGAATAAGTTCTTTAAAATATAATTGTTACTGCCCACATTGGTACCAATTTTTTGACAAACTCAACATTATTACAATTAAAAAGGGTGAGTTTAGGTTGTAAAAGCAGGCCTTACTAGCATAAGGATCCTTGATCAGCTTGGTAGCCCTAAACCTGTTATTAGGAGTTTGTACAAAACTTCCACCAATGTGGGTTTTTTTTTAACCAAACTAGGGAAAATGGATAATACCGTTACACTCATTGTAATAACCGTTGTTGGTTTGATCATAGGTTTTTCCATTGCTAAAATGATGGAGAAAGGCAAGGCGGCAAGGACGATTGGCAATGCAAAAAAAGAGGCATCCAATATTTTGAAAGAAGCGAAAAAAGAGGGAGAGAACATAAAAAAAGACAAGATTTTTCAGGCCAAGGAGAAGTTTTTGGAACTTAAGGCAGAACATGAAAAAGTAATCATAGGGAAAGACAAGAAGATTGCCGAGGCCGAAAAACGGACTAGGGATAAGGAATCACAGGTCAGTAATGAACTTTCAAAAAATAAACGTCATAATGAGCGTTTGGAAACCTTAATCAAGGAAAACGAGCACAGGAGTGAAATACTGGATAAAAAGAAATCAGAAGTAGATAAGCTCCATAAAAGTCAGGTGCAGCAATTGGAAGTCATTTCTGGGCTTTCTGCGGAGGAGGCCAAGAGCCAATTATTGGAATCTTTAAAGGAAACCGCTAAAACTGACGCTATGGCCTATTTACAAAGTACTTTGGAAGAAGCCAAGCTGACTGCACAACAAGAGGCACGCAAAATTGTTATTAATACGATTCAACGGATTGGCACGGAAGAAGCTGTTGAAAATTGCGTTTCTGTATTTAATTTGGAATCAGACGATGTTAAGGGAAGGATCATTGGTCGTGAAGGACGTAACATTCGTGCTATTGAAGCTGCCACCGGAGTTGAGATTATTGTGGATGATACCCCTGAAGCCATTATTCTTTCTTGTTTTGATTCGGTTAGGAGGGAAGTAGCCCGCTTATCCCTTCATCGTTTGGTAACAGATGGCCGAATCCATCCAGCACGTATAGAAGAAATTGTTAAAAAGACGGAAAAACAAATCAATGAGGAAATCGCTGAAATTGGAAAACGTACGGTCATTGATTTAGGCATTCATGGCTTGCATCCAGAGTTAATAAAAGCAGTTGGACGAATGAAATATCGTTCTTCTTACGGTCAAAATCTGTTGCAGCATTCCAGGGAGGTAGCCAAGCTCTGCGGTGTAATGGCAGCGGAGTTGGGATTAAACCCAAAACTGGCCAAAAGGGCAGGTTTGCTTCATGATATTGGTAAAGTTCCCAATTCGGAAACCGAGGTAGAGACCCCTCATGCAATTTTGGGAATGCAATGGGCACAGAAATTTGGTGAAAAAAAGGAAGTTTGCAATGCCATCGGAGCCCATCACGACGAGATTGAAATGACCAATTTGATTTCTCCGGTTGTCCAAGTGTGCGATGCCATTAGTGGCGCCAGACCAGGTGCCAGAAGGCAAGTTCTGGATTCCTATATCCAAAGGCTAAAAGATTTGGAGGATGTTGCCTTTGGCTTCAATGGAGTTCAAAAAGCGTATGCCATTCAAGCTGGAAGGGAATTGCGGGTTATTGTGGAAAGTGAAAAAGTAAATGATGACCAAGCTGCTGAACTGTCTTTTAATATTTCACAAAAAATACAGACGGATATGACCTACCCTGGTCAAGTTAAGGTTACTGTAATACGGGAGACTAGAGCGGTTAACGTTGCAAAGTAACTAATATATTTAACAGAAATTCCGTGTCAATTAAGAAACGCTTATGTAAGCTTTTATTACATACGGATATTTTTGAAATCCTTTCTTTTTTGCGGAACTTTATACCATGCAAGAGGATTTAAGTGATTACCGAAAATCGTATGAAAAAAATGCCCTTTTGGAAGGTTCCATCCCTGATAATCCTATGGAGCTTTTTCAAAAATGGTTTTATGAGGTTGAAGCTTCCAATGGCTTGGACGAACCAAATGCCATGACCCTTTCTACCATAGGTCTAGATGGTTATCCAAAAAATCGCGTGGTCCTTCTAAAGAAATTTACTTTTGAAGGCTTTATCTTTTACACGAACTATTTGAGTGAAAAGGGCAGGGCATTGGCCAAAAACCCAAGGGTAAGCTTATCCTTCTTTTGGCACCATTTGGAACGGCAGATCATTATCAAGGGCAAAGCAGGGAAAATTCCAAAAAACTTGTCCGATGGATATTTTGAATCTAGGCCTAGGGGAAGCCAAGTGGGCGCTATAATTTCCCAACAAAGTGAGGTAATTGCGTCTAGGGAGATTTTGTTACAAAAATTAAAATCAATCGAAACCGATATGGAAGGCAAGGAATTGAAACGACCCAAGCATTGGGGGGGCTATTTGATAAGACCCATTTCAATCGAATTCTGGCAAGGAAGGCCCAATAGACTACATGACAGGATTCGATATTCGTTTCAAGAAGATTTTAATTGGAAGATAGAACGCTTACAACCGTAGCCTGTGAAAACGATAATTTTTGTTAGACATGGAAAGTCCTCATGGGATTACCAGGTAGATGACAAGGACAGACCTTTAAAGGAGAGGGGAGTCAATGATGCCCACTTGGTAGCTGGCCAACTAAAAAAAATGGAAATGGAAATTGATTGGTGTTTTTCCAGTCCTGCAAACAGGGCGTTGCATACGTGCATGATTTTTTTAAGAAATCTCAATTTTGATTTCAGTAAGTTCAAGGTTAGCAGGGACTTGTATGATTTTTCTGGGGATTCCGTTCTTAACTTTTTAAAAAATTTGAACGGTAGTTATTCCAACGTTATGATTTTTGGTCACAATTATGCGTTCACTTCGCTTGTAAATATGTTGGGCGATGCCTATATTGATAACCTACCAACTTCCGGTATGGCCATACTTGAATTTAATATTGAGGGCTGGTCAGGTTTAAAAAGGGGTACAACAAAACAGATTACTTTTCCTAAAGAATTGAGATAGCATATGGCAAAACCAAAAAACGAATACATTAACCGGGAAATAAGCTGGTTACATTTTAATGATAGGGTACTTCAGGAAAGTGCGGATAAGGATGTACCACTTATAGAACGACTTCGTTTTTTAGGAATTTTCAGCAACAATCTTGACGAATTTTTTAAGGTTCGCTATGCCACAGTGAAAAGGATTGTTGATGCCGGGAAATCTGGTAAAAGCGTTTTGGGGGGCGAGATCGCTAAGGATTTGTTGGAAGAAATTACCAGGGTGGCTATTCAGCTTCAGGCCAAGAGCCAGGCCATTTTAAGCCAAATTGAACGGGAGTTGGCCACTGAAAATATCTTTATCATTGACGAAACCAAGGTTTCAGAAAAACAGGATGCTTTTGTTAGGGATTATTTTGCCCGAAAGGTAAATCCGGAACTTATTACCATCATCTTAAATAAGCTCCATGAGTTTCCAACGCTCAAGGATACGGCAGCTTATTTGGCCGTCAGAATGGTGTTGAAGAAGGACTCTAAACTGAATGAAACCGATGACCGAATTCAATATGCCTTAATTGAAATTCCTAGGAGGTTGAACCGTTTTGTAGTTCTACCGGAAGCGGATGGTAAAAACTATATCATGATGGTCGATGACGTTATCAGGTATTGTATGGGACAGATTTTTACCATGTTCGATTATGAGGATATTTTGGCCCATATGATAAAAATTACTAGGGATGCGGAATTGGATATTGATAATGATTTGAGCAAAAGTTTTATTGACAAGATTTCTTCCAGTGTAGAACATAGAAAGATTAGCAATCCCGTCCGTTTTGTCTATGATAAACGAATTAAAATGGATACCCTACGTTTTTTGAAGGACAAAATGAATATTGAAGAAACGGATAGCGTTATTCCCGGGGGAAGATACCATAATAGACGGGATTATATGGGTTTCCCCAGTTTGGGAAGGGAGGATCTGCAGTATAAAAAGATTATGCCACTACCCGTTAAAGACTTCCAACTAGAGGGAAGTATATTAAATCAGATTGCGGAGCGGGATTACATGACTTACACACCCTATCAGAACTACTCTTATGTTATCAATTTTCTAAAGGAGGCCGCCTTGGACCCTCAGGTCAGGAAAATTAAATTGACCGTATATCGCTTGGCAAATAACTCCCAGGTGGCTGCTGCACTTATCAACGCAGCGAAGAACGGAAAGGAAGTTACCGTACAGATTGAACTACAGGCCCGTTTTGATGAACAGGCCAACATCAAATATGCCAACATTTTTCAGGAAGAGGGGATTCGACTCATCTTTGGAATACCTGGATTAAAGGTACATACCAAAGTATGTTTTATTGAGCGCGAAGAAGAGGGAATTTTAAAGCGCTATGGCTTTATAAGCACCGGAAACTTCAATGAATCAACAGCCAAGATTTATACGGACTACACCCTTTTCACCACCCACGAGGGCATTCTGAAAGAAGTCAATAAAGTTTTTAACTTTTTTGAAGTACCCTACAAGATAAATAAATACAAGCATTTGATTGTTTCCCCACATTACACGATCAATGTTTTTAATAAGCTTATTGATAACGAAATAGCGAATGCCGTGGTTGGAAAACCAGCCAATATTAAAATAAAAATGAACAGTTTTACCTCCTATAAAATGGTGGATAAATTGTATGAAGCCAGCAGGGCAGGAGTAAAGATTCAATTAATTGTCCGGGGCATCTGTTGTCTAATACCTGGTGTAGAAGGGATGAGCGAAAATATTGAAGCTATAAGCATAGTCGATAAATTCCTGGAACACCCGCGAGTATTCATTTTTGGGAATGATGGAAATCCAAAGGTTTATATTTCCTCAGCAGATTGGATGACCCGCAACTTGGTGTATAGGGTTGAAGTGGGCTGCCCTATCTATGATGAAAACATTAAGCAAGAATTAATTGATACGTTTGAGATTTGTTGGAACGATAATGTAAAGGCCAGGGTTTTTTCAAA
The DNA here is from genome assembly GCA_039815575.1 of Bacteroidota bacterium. Lineage (GTDB taxonomy): Bacteria > Bacteroidota > Bacteroidia > Flavobacteriales > Flavobacteriaceae > Croceivirga. The sequence goes on from JBCBZA010000038.1 coordinate 13,191, forward strand.
TGCTCAGGACAATGCCTATAAAGACGACACTAAAAATAAGGTCCGCTCCCAATTTGCAATCTATGATTACTACAAAAAGAAATTAGAAGGCTAGGTTAGCCATGCATGGTTTCTTTTTTACCTAGGTCTTTCATTAGATTCGCTTCGTATTCCAAAAGCTTTTGCCATTTTTGGTCAACAATCTCGCGCTGCCCATATTTGCGGGCAAACTTGATGAACATGGTGTAATGGGTGGCTTCGCTTATAGCTAATTTTTTGTAAAAATCGGAGAGGTCTTCATCTCCGATTTCTTTCGAAAGCAATCGAAAGCGCTCACAACTTCGAGCTTCTATTAAAGCGGCATAGAGCAGTTTATGTATCAAATGGGTTTCTCGGCTTCCTCCTTTTGGAAAAAATTTCATTAATTCAATGACATATTCATCTTTGCGCTCCCTTCCCAAGGTCCAACCCCGCTCAAGGATTTTTTCATGAACCATGTTAAAATGGCCCATCTCCTCTCTTGAAAGTGCTATCATCTCTTTTACCAAATCAGACTTTTCTGGAAAACCAATAATCAGTGAAATGGCCGTACTAGCTGCTTTTTGTTCACAGTACGCATGATCGGTGAGAATCTCTTCAATATTTTTCTCCACGATGTTTACCCACCTAGGATCGGTTGGTAACTTTAATCCAAGCATAAATTCGTCTTTTCCTAAAGGTATGCCTTATAGCGGTGCGTTGCAACCGATGAATTGGATAATAGGAGTATTTTATACTTTTAGGGCATAATTCAGCATAGATATAACCATGATTTATCGATTTTTAGGTGTTCTATTTGCCTTGCTATTTTTTTTAACAATCCTCTTGCAATTGAATGACCCGGATGCATTAAAATGGATATTGATTTATGGATTGGGACTTATAGCTTCGCTTCTTTTTGTATCGCAAAGAATGCGGATTTTGTGGGGTTTTTTACTATCCTGTTTTTATATACTGCTGTCCGTTTTCTATTGGCCGGAGCAGTTTGAAGGATTCTCGGTGGGAGATGGAAGTATCGACAACATCGAACGAGGTCGGGAAGCTGTGGGTCTCCTTATTTCTGCGTCTATGATACTAATTTTAACACTGCTATTATATGGGAAAGGAAAAAATAAACCTAAAAATCCAAATCAAACTCCTTCCTAAGCAATTCAACTGCTGGATTCTTTTCTTTTAATTTTTGATATTTTTCTTCTGGAGTAAAGGCATATTTTTTTGCACTTTCTTCGTTTACGGAAATTTTAAGTTCTATGGCATGGTTTTGTAAGTTCTCTTTGAGATATTGGAGCAATGGTCCCTGTTCGCGTTCTACTTCCTTTTTCATGGTACTATTGGGGAACTCCATGCAAATTGTGGTTTCATTTGTTAACTTTGGTGTATCCGATTGAAGCGTACTGGCCAAAATCTTTTTCCCTTTTTTCTCCAATTTCCCTACATAATCATTCCAGTGTTTTTGCATCTCTTCTTCAGAGAAAAGATGTTCAGGCAAGTTAACTTCTATAAGCTCAGGATTTTTAATGGCTTCGTGTTCCCTTTTTGCCTTAAGACTGGATAAGGATAACCCAGATATCCTTTTGGGCATATTTTTTAATGTCACGGGCTTTGTGTGAGGTTGAATGGGGGACCTTGTCCCTTCTTCCAGCCCTTTCTTAAAGGACTTCTCTTTCTCTGCCACTTTTGGCAACGTAACTTCTTCTGTGATGGAGTATTCTTTGACCTTTTCAAAATCCCTTTGCCTATAATAGGAAGCAGGAATTATGAAGTCATCCTTTTTTTTTTCTGAAGGGAAAGAAAACGAAGCTAATTTCATTAAAGTCAATTCAACGAGAAGCCGTTGGTTTTTGCTTGCTTTGTACTTTAGGTCGCTTTCATTGGAAATATCAATGGCCTTGATCAAAAATTCCCTTGAAGTTTTTTTGGATTGTTCTCCATATTTTATTTTCGCATCTCCACCAACCTCCAATAAAATATGGGTTTCAGGTTGTTGGCATACCATCAAATCCCTAAAATGTGAAGTGAGCCCGGTAATAAAGTGATGACCATCGAAACCTAGGGAAAGGGTTTTGTTAAATAGCAAAAGCAGCTCTGGAATTTTATTTTCCAGAATAAGATCTGTCGTTTCAAAAAACGTATCATAATCCAATACATTGAGGTTATCGGTAACTGCTTTTCTGGTCAACACCTTTCCAGAAAAACTAACTACACGGTCAAATATGGAAAGGGCGTCCCTCATTGCACCATCTGCCTTTTGAGCAATGATATGTAAGGCATCATCTTCTGCTTCAATACCTTGCTGCCCTGCTATGTATTTCAAATATTCCGCGGCATCGCCAACGGTAATCCGCTTAAAATCGAATATTTGGCATCGTGATAGGATAGTGGGTATGATCTTATGTTTTTCAGTAGTAGCCAAAATGAAAATGGCATGCTTAGGAGGTTCCTCCAAGGTCTTAAGAAATGCGTTAAATGCCGATTGGGACAACATGTGGACCTCATCGATGATATATACTTTGTATTTACCTACCTGGGGAGGTATACGGACCTGATCAATTAAACTACGGATATCATCCACCGAATTGTTAGAGGCCGCATCAAGTTCAAATATGTTAAAAGCAAAATCTTCATCTTCCTTTTCGGTGCCATCTTGGTTGATTTTTTTTGCTAGGATCCGTGCACAGGTAGTTTTGCCTACTCCCCTGGGGCCACAAAATAAAAGTGCCTGGGCCAGATGGTTATGGGCAATGGCATTTTCCAAGGTATCCGTTATGGTCTGTTGCCCAACGACATCCTTGAATGTCTGGGGTCGATATTTTCTTGCAGATACAACAAAGGGTTCCATAAGGATGATTTGACCAAAAACAAATATAAAAATAGCTTATGGTATACAGATTGGGAGAAATTAGGATGTAGGCTTTTTTATCAACAATTGGCGTAATTTTGTTCGATGCAGGCCACCTTATCGTCTTGATTCCTATCAGGAAGGAAAGTCCGGACACCATAGTGCAGCATAGCGGGTAACACCCGTCGTCCACCATAGGTGGGTAGGACCAGTGCAACAGAAAGCAAGTACAGTTTGGCTGTAGTGAAATCAGGTAAACTCTATGTGGTGAAACGCCATGTAAACCAGTATTTAAGGGTAGCACGCCCGTGCTGGAGGGTAGGCGGATAGAGGTTTTGGGCAACTAAAATCCTAGATAAATGGTAAGGAGGTCCCAAAAATAAATTTGGGATTTACAGAATCCGGCTTATGGCCTGTTTATTACTAAAAAAGGGTCCAATATATTATTGGACCCTTTTTCTTTTTTTCTTCTCTTTAGAATTAGTTTCTTGTCCAAACCAATCTAGAATCAACCGTTACGTTTATGGGAACGCCCTCTTCTTCTACCATTATTTCAACGTCCTGAGTCATTATCAGATTACCGTCCCCATCAAAAAAGATATCCACGCTTTGATCCAGGTCAACATCTGTAGGAATATCAGCAAGGTCCAGCTCATACAGCTCTCCATCAATAGTAAGCATGTCATTTTCAAAAGAGTAGGTGCCTGATTCCGCTATATCGGTGACAGTGGTAGTGTCCTCATCCAACGGAATGCCATTGACATTTCCTGTGGTTACAATATCATACGATCCCTGGGAAGAATATTGGTTTTCCGTAAAAGTTACCGTATAGTTTAAATTTTCGCCAACGGATTGTAAATCTCCTGAAAATGGAATTCCTTCAAATTCAGTTGAAAACTCGGTATCCGAATTGAGGGAAGATAACCTCCAAGTACCAATAAGGGAATCTTGGTCGACAGGATTCATGGTGCCTTCGTCTTCACTACAGGAAACGAATAGCACAACCGTTACGACCACAACTAGAAATTTAAAAATCTTCATGGATTAATGTTTAGAGTTTAAGCCTTAACGTTGGAATAGTGAACTACGTGTGTTTACTTTCTTAATTTTTGCGTTAATTTTCGAAAAAACTAAAAATACTACTTCCATATTTCCTTTTTCCTTGAAAGTTGGGGTAGTGCTCCAATTGAGTCTGTGGTGAATGTTCCACAATGAGCATTCCATCTTCTTTCAAAAGGCCATTTTGGAATACCAATTCGGGAATTTTCAAAAATTGTTCTTCCTTAAGATGGTAAGGTGGATCGGAAAAAATGACATCGTATTGCATTGTAGTACGTTCCAAAAATCGAAACACATCCATTTTTACAATATCGATAAGGACATTTAGTTCCTTGGATGTTCTAAGGATAAACTGAATACAAGCTTTATTGGCATCAACAGCAGTAATCTCCTTTGTGCCGCGGGAGACAAATTCATAAGTCATGTTACCGGTACCGGAAAACAGGTCCAAGGCCGAAATTTCTTCAAAATGATACCGGTTGTTCAGGATATTGAACAAGCCCTCTTTGGCCATATCCGTTGTAGGTCTAACCGGTAGTTTTTTAGGAGCTAAAATCCTTTTCCCCTTATATTTTCCAGAAATTATGCGCATGGCCTATTAATTCCCCAATAGGGTTAGGTCTATAGAGGCATCATTGATATTCTCCCCATTGTAGTTGCCAAACTTTGGAACAAAAACGGATATCTTTTTAAGATATTGATAGCAGATGTTATAAATGGAATCTCCCTCTTCAACGGCACCAAACAGTTTTAGTTTTATTTCTTCGACATGCAAGCCTAATTGTTCATAGGTAAACAGTACATAGTACAAAAAATCTTCCTCGGTTTTATAATCAAATTGGTTGTAAAGCACCAATTTTCTTTCTTCCAGTACCGCAAGTTCCATGAACTTACTAGCTACATGGGCATAACAAATGGTTTTATTACTTTTTTGATGAAACAGGGCATGCAACATGGCCACGCTGTTATGCTTAAATTCAAATTCCCCAAAGTGCTCAAATAAATAATTGTTCACATTGGTGAAAGGAACATAAACACATATAATTTCTTGATTGGGGAGTTCGTCATAAACGATTTCGTCATTCGCTAATAGCTTGGTATTGAACTTTAGGTAATTAGGGAGTTCGTTTTTATCAAAAAGCGATTTTGGAACCAAACAATACAAATTGTTCCTATGGATAACGGTAACTTCATCATATTCCTGATCCAGTAACTTTTCTTGATTTAGTAAACCCTTTAGTTCCTTAAGCAGGAGGTAAGGGGTTGATTTCGCCTTGAACTCCAATGTATTGGTTTGGACTACAGTATTGGATATGGTATCCAAGACATAAAAAGAAAGTCCATTCAGGCTAACCTGAATGGACAATTTTTTATAGGGATGCATATGTGCTTTTGCCTCGATACTTAGTTGTCTTTTCTATCGTAGATAGGGGGCCAATTACCATTGGTGCTAACATCTACCAAAGAACCTACCTTAATGGATTCTCCATTGACCTCTTCCACGCTGTTTCTGGCATTTTCTTGTGCTCTCAAATCCCCAGGCTGATCGTATAGGACTATATTTTTCTTTGCCATAGCTTCAAAAACAGGAGCTTTGTAGCCACTTTTTTCGATAATATCTGCTTTAAGCTCAAATTTCTCTCCATTTTGTGCGTACGGAACTTCCATCATGGTTTTGTAAGCATCGCTATTTTTGAAGAGGGAATCCTTGACCTTTACAAAACCAAGGGTATCCACCACTACGGTATCTACCTGCAATTCAATTTGATAAACTTTGTCGAAACGCATAAACGAAGAATCGCGCTGTTGGGTGATGGTATAGCTGCCGGTATCCACAAATTTTACTAGACTTTCAAAATTTCCAGCGTATTTGCCATTAACAGACTTATAGGCCTCCTGGGAATCCCGAATGTCCTTTAGTTTATTGATAACTGCCTGAAAGCGCTCTTGACGTACTTTTTTAAATTCAATGGGACCGTTGACCGATTGATAAATTAGATAGGCCAAAACGCCGCAAACAATCCATAAAACTATTTGTAAGATGGTCTTCATTATATACGAGTTAATTAGATTTAGTGGTTATAAGCAAATCTACAATTTTTTTTGAATCATGAAAGTTTTCCCACTAAAAATGATATCTATCTTTGACACCTTATGAGCGCACTAGTTTCCAAGGATTTTCAGCAAATACTTATCGATAAATTCCCCCATAAACCTACTTTGTTGCAGGAGCTCACACTAAATCAAATGGCTGAGTTTGTCTACTCAAAAGATGCGGATGCCCTATTTCTTCTAAAAGGTTTTGCAGGAACAGGTAAGACAACGATAGTGGGTAGTTTGGTCAAGCATCTGTGGCATACAAAAATGAAGGCTGTACTTTTGGCTCCAACAGGAAGGGCAGCTAAGGTCATATCCAACTATTCCGATACACAAGCCCTGACTATCCACAAAAAGATCTATTTTCCTAAAAAACAATCGGGTGGCGGGGTTCAATTCGTTTTAGCTCCAAATAAACATAGGAATACCATATTTATTGTTGACGAAGCTTCTATGATTCCAGACATTCCGGCAGATTCCAAACTATTCGAAAATGGGTCTTTGTTGGATGATCTTATCTATTTTGTCTATTCTGGCCACAATTGTAAATTGGTGTTAATTGGCGATACGGCCCAGCTACCCCCCGTAAAACTTGATTTAAGCCCAGCCCTAGAAGAAGGGCGAATTGAGCTGAATTATAATAAATCGGTCATCAACATGGAATTGGATGAGGTCATGCGGCAGAGCGAAACTTCAGGGATTCTTTTCAATGCAACGAATATTAGGGAACAGCTTCAATCTGGATATTTTGAGGAGTTTCGTTTTTCAGTCGATAGCTTTCCTGATATTGAGCGCTTGCGTGATGGGCATGAAATACAGGAAGCTATTGATAATGCATATTCCCGTTATGGAAAGGAAGAGACAAGCATCATTGTAAGATCTAATAAAAGGGCCAATTTGTACAACCAAAATATTAGGGAGCGCATTCTTTTTTTGGAAAATGAAATTTCTGTTGGGGATTTTATGATGGTGGTCAAGAATAATTACTTCTGGTTAAAACCAAATTCTGAGGCCGGCTTTATTGCCAATGGAGATATCATTGAAATTTTGGAATTGTTCTCCCTAAAGGAATTGTATGGATTTCGTTTTGCAGAAGTCAAGGTGCAAATGGTGGATTACCCCAAACAGAGGCCTTTTGAAACCGTCTTACTCTTGGATACCATCAATGCGGAAACTCCATCCTTGTCCTATGAAGATGGAAGCCGATTGTATCAAGAAGTTTTGAAAGACTATTCCCAAGAAAAGTCAAAATATCGACAGTTTATGGGGGTTAAGAACAATTCATACTTTAACGCACTGCAGGTCAAATTCTCCTATGCCATTACCTGTCATAAATCCCAAGGGGGTCAATGGACTACCGTTTTTGTGGAACAGCCCTACCTTCCCAACGGAATCAACAAAGAATATTTACGTTGGCTGTACACGGCGGTTACACGAGCCAAGGAAAATCTTTACCTTATTGGTTTTAAGGATGATTTTTTTGTTGAAACGGAATAAAGTATATTCACACAAACCATTAGCATGTCTCCTGAAACGGTCATTAGCATTTTTTTAGGTGTAGGTCTTGCGGCCTCAGCGGGGTTTCGTGTTTTTTTACCCTTATTTGCCTTAAGTCTGGCGGCATATTTTAATTTGTGGGACCTAAATCCCAACTGGGAATGGATTGGTAGTTTGGCTGCCGTATTAACCCTTGGAGTAGCCACAGTAGTTGAAATATTCGCGTACTTTATTCCATGGGTGGACAATGCCTTGGATACCATTTCCTTGCCCCTTGCTGCCATAGCGGGAACGGCTGTAATGGTCTCAACGGTTGCCGATTTAGATCCTGTTGTCACATGGTCATTGGCCATAATTGCCGGCGGAGGGACTGCATCTGCCATCAAGGGCGCCAACGCAGCTGGTAGATTGACCTCAACAGCTACGACTGGAGGTCTGGCCAATCCTATCGTTTCAAGCGTAGAGACCGGTACTGCTGCCGTAGTTTCTACAACATCTATTTTTTTTCCAGTGGTAGCAGCTGTTCTAGTCATCATTATTTTGGCCATCATCTTTAGAATTTACCGGAGGTTGCGCCCAAAAATCAAAAATTAATAGTAGGAATGAAGATTATTTCGATGATACCTGCGCGCTACCAAGCGTCGAGATTTCCTGCAAAACTGATGCAGGATTTAGGCGGGAAACCGGTCATTTTAAGGACTTATGAAGCCACTAAAGCCACCGGTCTTTTCCATGAGGTACATGTGGTAACGGATAGTCCTGTAATTTTTGATTTGATCGAAAAAAATGGGGGTAAGGTCATAATGAGCAAAGAAGCGCATGAAAGCGGCAGTGATCGAATCGCGGAAGCCGTTTCAAATATGGATGTGGAGGTAGTGGTCAATGTTCAAGGTGATGAACCTTTTGTAGATAAACAAAGTTTGGCAAAAATAATAAGGGTATTCCATGAGGATAAGATCAGGGAAGTTGATTTGGCCTCTTTGATGACCCCCATTACGGATTGGGACGAAATATCCAATCCAAATACAGTTAAGGTAATCGTAGATAATCGTAATTTTGCGCTCTATTTTTCGAGGTCACCCATCCCATATCCAAGAAGTAAGGAGTCTATCGTTACCTATTACAAGCATAAAGGGATATATGCATTTAGAAAGAAGGCTTTGATGGATTTTCAACAATTGCCGATGCTCCCATTGGAAGCAAAGGAAAAAATAGAGGCCATTCGCTTTTTGGAGTATGGAAAAAGAATAAAAATGGTGGAAACACACGTAACTGGAATAGAAATAGACACTCCTGAAGATTTGCATAAGGCTAGAAAGGCATGGAAGTAGATTTTAAGGACATATCGGTTGTTGGTTTTGATGCGGACGATACCCTATGGGTGAACGAAACCTATTTTCGGGATACCGAAGAGTCTTTTGCCCAACTTTTGGAGGGTTACGAAACTAAGAACAAAATAGATCAGGAACTCTTTAAAATGGAGATGCAAAATTTAGAACTCTATGGATACGGAATTAAAGGGTTTATGTTATCCATGATAGAATCTGCCTTGGATTTATCAAACAATACCATTTCCCAACAAACTATTTCCAAAATTCTGAATCTTGGGAAAAAGATGATCAACCATCCTGTGGAACTCTTGGACGGTGTGGAAGAAGTATTGCAGGTTTTATCCGAGAAGTACCGACTGATCGTATTAACCAAAGGTGATTTATTGGATCAAGAACGAAAGCTGGAAAAATCGGGCCTATCCAAATATTTCAATCATGTTGAAGTGCTTAGTGATAAGAAGGAAGGGAACTACAAAAATTTATTGGAACATTTGGAAATCCCAATTGATTCCTTTTTAATGGTAGGAAATTCCCTGAAATCTGATGTCATTCCCATTTTGAATATTGGAGGTAGGGCGGTTCATGTACCTTTCCATACTACTTGGGCGCACGAATTGGGCACAGAAGAAGAAGAACGGATAAATAACCACTTGAAATTGAATTCCTTAAGGGATATTTTGAAGTATTTAAACTAAAATGAAGGAGGAAAACAATATAGAAACAGAACGAATGGTGCAGGGTCTAAAAACGTCCTTCAGAAATTTTCCTATGGTACCCAGGGTGGTTTATGGCAGGGGTAGTTTTGGCCAATTAGCGGATATTTTATTGCCAAAGCGCAAAAATTCAGAGGCCCCGTTTATTTTTTTGGTAGATGATTTCTTCGAGGGAACGGATTTTGAAGCGCGTATCCCCTGGCTATTTAATGACCAAATTATCTTCATTTCGGCAGATGAAGAACCTAGAACAGATCAAGTAGATGCGATAGTAAAAAGAATAAAAAGTGAATTTGAAGAGGAACCATCGGGAATAGTGGGCATAGGTGGCGGTACGCTTTTGGATTTGGCCAAAGCCGTTGCCATTCTTATGAACAATGTTGGATCTTCCACAAGGTATCAAGGTTGGGACTTAGTCAACAAACCAGCCTTATATCATGTTGGTGTACCTACTATAAGCGGTACCGGTGCTGAAGTTTCCCGCACGGCGGTGTTATCGGGACCAGAGAAAAAATTGGGAATCAATTCTGATTTTACTACCTATGATCAGGTGGTCCTTGATCCAGATTTGGTGGTTACCGTTCCAAAAGAGCAATGGTTTTATACAGGAATGGACTGCTTTATCCATTGTGTGGAATCCCTAAAAGGCACTTATTTGAATGCTTTTAGCCAAAGCTATGGGGAAAAGGCCTATGAGCTTTGCATGGAGGTCTTTTTGGGTGGTTTAAGTGAACATGAGGCAGAAGAAAAGTTGATGATGGCCTCCTGGCATGGCGGCATGAGCATTGCCTATTCCCAAGTTGGTGTTGCCCACGCCATTAGTTATGGACTCTCCTTTGTTTTGGGGACAAAACATGGTATTGGCAACTGCTTGGTCTTCCAGCACCTTAGTGAATTTTATGCGGAAGGGGTGGCCTTGTTTCATAAAATGAGGGAAAGACATGGAATTATACTTCCAAAAGCAATATGTGCTAATTTACCTACCTCAGATTTGGAGACAATGGCGAGGATTGCCTTATCAATGGAGCCTTTATGGGAAAACGCCTTGGGCAAGGAATGGAAAGACAAAGTTGATGTCCAAAAGCTGATTTCAATCTACAGAAAAATTTAAATGCTGCACGCCCTCTCCAAGTTTATTTTTTTTAGGGTAATGCGATGGAACCTTAAAGGATTGTTCCCTGACTTAAAACAATGCGTGGTTATTGTCATATCCCATACGCATTGGCTGGATTTTCCCTTGGGCGTGATTGTCCGAAAATTAGTGAATAAGGACATCCATTACATTGCTAAGAAAGCCCTCTTTAAGCGACCTTACGGATGGTTTTTTAGATGGATGGGCGGAACTCCAGTGGACCGTGCCAAAAACACCAATATGGTAGATGCGGTTGCTAAAGTTTTTGAAGAAAAGGAAGTGTTCCGGTTTGCCTTGGCTCCTGAAGGTACCAGAAAGAAGGTCACGGCGTTAAAAACGGGATTTTACTATATCGCCAAAAAGGCAAACGTACCTATAGTGATGGTGGCCTTCGATTACGGAAAAAAAGAAGTTAAGATTTCCGAGCCATTGCAAACAACTGATAATATCAATACCGATTTTAAAAAAGTGCGGCAGTTCTTTAAAGGGGTCAAAGGAAGAATTCCGGAATATAGTTTTGGATGAGTCCCATGAATTGTGATTACGTCTTCTTCAAAAGCTTAGGTCGCTTTGGTTTTTCCTTTTTGTTGGTATTTCCTGGGAAGACCAAATTGGTACTGGAATAGCTTCCACCAAAGGTTACCGCTGCGGCATATACTTGTTGTATGGCATCGACGACTTGAGCTTCTGAGAGTTGTTTAAGTGGATGGGCATAAACGGACCATACAATTTCATCACTTAACGCGTATTTGACATCCAATGCCGAATGAAAGTTGGCCACCAAGGCATTCAAAAGTTCTTCCTCCCCTAATTTTTCACGCTCCACGATAGGCGAAATAATGCGCATTCGGTTGGCATTTTCATCATAGATACATCGCAGTACAGCGTCATTAACTAAGAAAAGTATGGAATTTCCCTGAATGCTGACCGTGTCCGCTTCCTGTTCTATAATATCGATTAATTTTCTTGGGTTCATATCCTGCGATATCCCATAGTTCAGACAGCATAGAAGGATGAAAGCGAAAATAGAGGAACGCATGTGAGGCTATTTTTATCTTAAGTGTAGAAGGTAGGTCAAAAGATTATACCAACCTAAAAATTGGCATCAAAATAAGATAGTTTCAAGATTTTTATGAAACCCCTAAGAATCCAAAGCAGCCAAATATCATGTATCACATGTAGATTTGCAGCAATTCGATATGCAATAAAACCTCTTTTTGGTAAAGGTGAAATATGCTGGTCATCAAATTCTTGACAACAAACGGTGACCGAACAGTAAGGCAAATCCCTGAAAAAGTAGTCTTATTCCTGAAAGCAATCGAAACATGACGGGCTCTTTAATCTTGAAAATTCACATCATTCCTTCATCGTATGGTATACGTTCTGTACGTCATCATCTTCTTCGATCTTTTCAAGTAGTTTTTCAACCTCAGCTATTTGTTCCTCGTTTAGCTCTTTGGTCACTTGTGGAATGCGTTCGAATCCAGAGGACAGAATTTCAATTTGACGTGCTTCCAATTCTTTTTGAATATCCCCAAAGCTTTCAAAAGGGGCATAGATCAAAATGCCATCATCATCCACAAAAACTTCCTCGGCGCCAAAATCGATCATTTCCAATTCCAGTTCTTCAGGATCGATGCCTTCGCCATTGATGCGAAAATTACAGCTGTGATCGAACATGAATTCTACAGAACCCGAGGTACCTAGATTACCATGACATTTATTAAAATAGCTTCTGATATTGGCAACGGTACGCGTATTGTTGTCGGTAGCTGTTTCAATTAAAATAGCGATACCATGGGGCGCATACCCTTCAAAGAGTACTTCTTTATAGTCTCCTTGAGATTTGTCCGAAGCCCGTTTAATGGCCCTTTCAATATTATCCTTGGGCATGTTCACTGCCTTGGCATTTTGAATAACAGCCCGTAATCTAGAGTTGGCGTCAGGATCAGGGCCTCCTTCTTTCACCGCCATGACGATGTCTTTTCCAATTCTCGTAAACGCCTTGGACATGGCTGCCCAACGCTTCATTTTTCGCGCCTTTCTAAACTCAAAAGCTCTTCCCATATTCTAGTGGACTTAGGTCGACCGCAAATGTAACAAAAGCCAAGGATGCCTAAAAATTTCCCTCATCTTAGGAATTAACAATCCCTTCAATGATTGTGGCCAGGCTTATGTCGTTCATGGTGATACCTCCGACATCATGGGTGTTCAAACGAATCGTTACGGAATTGTATACATTTTCCCAGTTAGGGTGGTGGTTTTGGGTTTCGGCCTCAAAGGCCACCCGGGTCATAAAAGCGAAGGCCTCCTTAAAATTAGTGAAGGTAAAGGATTTGCCAATACTACCGTTTTCCAATTTCCATCCTTCCAAGGCGCTTAAGGCAGTTTCAATTTGTTGTTCATTTAATTTTTCCATAATCATAAATGTATGAAATTCACTCTACTGATAAGTGATGGTCAATTACCTCTTGATAGGAAAAACGTAAATTTTTGGGGAGCTTATTGGATTTGGGCAATGCTGCCAAATATCGGTCATCGTTGGTGGTGAAGACCTTTTTTAAGATAGGGTGATAGTTTCCCATTCTTTTGATGATCTCTTTTATAAAATCTTCGTGATGTACCAAATCCGTGCTTCCCAAATGGAATATCCCTTTTTTATTTCTGTTGATGAGGTAATGGATTTGTTGGGTCAAGCGATCATCTGTGGTTACATTGATAATGAGATTGGGAAATACTTCAATGGGTTGATGGGCATCAAGTAAGGTCTTTATCTCTTTTAACCTAGGTGATGCATTTCCAAAGACCATGGGTACCCGAAGGATTCCGATTTTTTCCTCGGGCATTCGTAGCATCATATTTTCAATCCGAATCTTCAGTTTTCCATAGATACTTTCCGAAAGGGTTTTGTCAAACTCGTAAGAAGGATATTTGCTATACGCATCGAAGACATTTGCGGATGAAAGAAAATACAAACGGCAGGCATTCTTGGCCAGGTATTCCATAATATGAAGATGGGCCTGTATTTGTCCTGAGAAATTACCTCGAAGGGAAGAAATAATGATATCAGGCCTAATTTTATCCAGCACTTTGAAAATGTCATCCTCATTCAAATCATACTTCAAGAACTGGCCATTGGCCTCAAAACTGCTATTGGAAAAGTAGGTGCCGTAGGTATCAAAATAATTGCACAGCTCTTTGTAAATGGCACCGCCAATGAATCCGCTGGCGCCAAGAATAAGTATTTTATTTTTTTTCAAAATATGGACAATCCTGTTTTAGTAGTCAATTTTTCCAAAGCCTCCATGCCAATCTTGGAATTGCCTTTCGCATTCAAACCGGGCGACCAGGTGGCGACGCAAAATTTTTCTGGCAAAAGCGCTACAATGCCGCCACCAACTCCGCTCTTTCCTGGTAAACCTACCTCAAATGCGAATTCACCAGCTTCATCATAAAATCCACAGGTCAGCATGATGGCGTTAATACGTTTTACCTGTGCCAAGGTCAAATAAGAATGGTGCTTAATACACTGACCGCGGTTGGCAAAAATGTAGAAGACCTTTACCAATTGCTGGCAGGACATGGACAGCGCACATTGGTGGAAATAGAAATCCAACACGTCCTCTACGTTATTTTCTAAATTTCCATAGGATTTAATGAGGTAGGCGGCCGCATAGTTTTTGAAGCCGGTCCTCTTTTCGGAACGGGCCACTTTTACATCATAATTAATGGAAGGATCTCCAGCAATTTTTCTGACGTATTCCACGAATTCCCGTTTTGGGTCCTTTAAGTGGGATAGCAAAATATCAGCCACTACAATAGCACCTGCATTGATTAAGGGGTTCCTTGGAATGCCATTTTCGCGTTCCAATAGGGAAAGGTGATTGAAGGGATCACCCGATGGCTCTACATCAACGCGTTCCCACACATCATCCCCCTGAAGCTTGAAGGCCAAGGAGAGGGTGAGTACCTTAGAAATACTTTGGATGGAAAATAGTTCCCCCGTATCTCCCGATTCGTAAAAATTACCATGTTCGTCCAACAGGGAGATTCCAAATTTTTTATCATCAATTTTGGACAATTCAGGAATATAACGGGCAACTACACCCCTATTTCTAACTTTGGAAGCTTCAAATGCAATAGCATTCAAAATCTTTTGGTAGTGCATTTAAGAAGGTTTGTAAAAAGGGGGTTTCACAACCGTTGCCGGTACACGGTTTTTACGTATTTGGATATGGATTTTACTGCCAATTTCAGAAAAAACCACAGGAACATATCCTAATCCTATCCCTTTGCCCAATGATGGCGACATGGTCCCTGAGGTAACTTCGCCAATCTTTTTTCCTTGGTTATCAACAATATCGTAGCCCTGTCTTGGAATTCCTTTTTCATCAAGTTCAAAGCCAACCAGTTTACGTTCGGGAGTTCTCTTCTTTTCATCTTCTAGGGCTTGGGAATTCACAAAATCTTTGGTGAATTTAGTAATCCATCCCAATCCCGCTTCAAAAGGCGAAGTGGTATCGTCAATATCATTTCCGTAGAGGCAGTAGCCCATTTCCAATCGCAAGGTATCCCTAGCGGCCAAGCCAATGGGCTTAATACCATAGGCTGCGCCAGCTTCCATTACTCTATCCCATACCTGTTGCACCTCTGAATTTTTACAATAAATTTCAAAACCTCCAGACCCGGTATATCCGGTTGCTGAAATGATTACATGTTCGATACCTGCAAAATCACCTACGACAAAATTGTAGAATTTAATTGCTGATAAATCATGCGAAGACAAAGATTGCATGGCCTCAACGGCTTTTGGCCCCTGAATGGCCAGAAGTGAAAAATTATCCGAAATGTTCTTCATTTGCGCCCCAATGGCAGTATTGTATTTGGAGATATGCTCCCAATCTTTTTCAATGTTGGAGGCATTGACCACTAGAAGATAAGTGGCCTCCTTAACACAATAAACAATCAAGTCATCAACAATGCCACCGGTTTCGTTGGGTAAACAGCTATATTGTGCTTTTCCAATAGTTAGTTTTGATGCGTCATTGGAGGTCACTTTTTGAACCAGTTCCAAGGCTTTTGGCCCTTCCACCAAAAACTCTCCCATGTGGGAAACATCAAAAACGCCGACCCCATTACGCACCGTTTCGTGTTCCGCATTAACCCCCTCATAGGAAACGGGCATATCATATCCTGCAAAGGGGACCATTTTTGCACCAAGGGTCCTATGGGTTTCAGTAAGCGCTGTAGTTTTCACACGTATAGATTTTTATAATTGTTTGAAA
>JBCBZA010000284.1:0-2090 GCA_039815575.1 Bacteroidota bacterium
CTAAAAGGTGACTTTGAAACCAGTCCCATCTCCAAAATAGGTTGAGCATCCAAGGTTTTATTTCCTTTTCCGGTAGCTGTTGCTTTAACCCTTTGGCCAATAGCTGGGCAAAGGTTTTATGCGTCCAATTTTGGTTGACCAAGATGTAGCGCTGGTTGATTATTTTACTTTCCATGAGTTGTATCATGGCCTTGGTGACATCATTGACCCCAACAAACCCGGTTCCACTCGGAAGATGGTATTTGGGTCCTTTGGCAGCCTGATGGAAAAAACTACCACTACTACTTTTCCAAAAGCCTGGAGCAACAATGATACCGGGGTTCACAACAACCGCTGGTACGCCCTCTTGCGATCCTCTCCATACCTCCATTTCAGCAAAGTGCTTGGATACGGCATAGGTAGCAGATCCATTGGTCCATTCGTTTTCTTCCGTAATAGGTTTCCCATTGATGCTAGGCCCCAATGCTGCTATAGAACTCACAAAACAGAGCTTTTCAACGCCATGTTCAATACATAGGTTTACGATATTGGCCGTACCTTCTATATTGGTCGTCAATAGCTTTTTGTCATCTTTTGGGTCAAAAGAAACCAATGCCGCGGCGTGATATACTTTTTTAACATCGTGAAAAGCCCGTCCCAAAGATGATACGTCCAGAACATTGGCTTTAATCCAAGTTATTTTTTCAAATAACCTATCCGGTTGATCGGTATAATAAGTGAAGACCTTTTTGACCAACGCTATTTTTTTTTGGTTTCTGTATGTAGCTTTAATGGATTCCTGGTCTTTACTGAGCTCAAAGAGAAGATGCGCCCCAACCAAACCCGTACCACCTGTAACCAATATCATACCCAAATGTACCCATTTGATAGGTAAAGTATAGCGAAACGGGAGCAAGATTCTATATTTGCAGGGATTTTGTATTTGACTTATGATGACTAAGAACTTTGTTGAAGAATTGAAATGGCGCGGTATGCTTCACGATGCCATGCCAGGGACGGAGGAACACCTTTTATCAGGCATGCAAGCTGCCTACTTAGGCATTGACCCCACAGCAGATTCCCTACACATTGGACATTTGGTTGGGGTAATGATGCTTCGACATTTTCAATTATCTGGACACCAACCTTTCGCTTTGGTTGGTGGTGCTACTGGAATGATAGGCGATCCATCCGGAAAATCAGCGGAACGAAATCTATTGGATGAGGCTACGTTACGTCATAATCAAGAAGCACTGAAAAAGCAGCTTTCCAAATTTTTGGATTTTGAAAGTGATACCAAAAATGCAGCCGTCTTGGTGAACAATTATGATTGGATGAAGGATTTTTCCTTTCTGGATTTTATTCGGGATGTGGGGAAGCACATTACTGTAAATTATATGATGGGGAAAGATTCCGTGAAGAAGCGACTTTCGGCAGAGGCCAAAGAAGGGATGTCATTTACGGAATTCACCTATCAATTGGTGCAGGGATATGACTTTCTGTATCTCTATCAAAATTACAATTGTACCCTTCAGATGGGGGGTAGTGACCAATGGGGCAATATTACTACAGGAACCGAGCTCATCAGAAGGATAGGAGGAGGCAAAGGGTACGCACTTACCTGTCCATTGATAACCAAGGCGGATGGAAGCAAGTTTGGCAAAACGGAAAGTGGGAATGTTTGGTTGGATGCCAATCGGACTTCACCCTATAAGTTCTATCAATACTGGTTGAATACGTCTGACGAAGACGCCGAAAAATATATTAAGATCTTCACCTTTCTTTCCAGGGAGGATATTGAAGGATTGATCGGCACGCACAAGGAAGCGCCCCACCTTAGGCAGTTGCAAAAGAAATTAGCTGAGGAAATCACGGTCATGGTGCATTCCAAAACCGATTTGGATAATGCCATTAAAGCAAGTTCCATATTGTTCGGCAAATCCACAGCAGAAGATTTAAAGCAATTGGATGCCCAAACTTTTTTGGAGGTATTTGATGGGGTCCCACAAAAACAATTGGCGCTCCAAGAGTTGGATAGTGGCTTGGATATGATTGGCGCCTTAGCAGCCAAAACAGGATTTTTAGGTTCCAATGGAGAAGCAAGGAGGGAG
>JBCBZA010000273.1:0-2659 GCA_039815575.1 Bacteroidota bacterium
AAGTATGATTTTGGTTTCATGTTTGCCTATTCTGAACGTCCCGGTACCCGGGCTGCACATAAATTGGATGATGATGTGCCCGAAGAAACCAAAAAAAGGCGATTACGGGAAATTATCGATGTACAACAAAAACATGGACTTTACAGAACCCAACAACATCTAGGTAAAGTTGAAGAAGTTTTAATAGAGGGGACTTCCAAAAAGTCAGATGCCCATTGGAAAGGAAGAAATTCCCAGAACACCATGGTCGTATTTCCAAAGGAACATTACAAAGTTGGGCAATTTGTAAACGTAGAAATTAACGATTGTACTTCGGCCACGTTGTTGGGGAAGGCCGTGGGATTGAGTGATAATAATTAAAAAGAAACGAGATACCAGAGCCAAGAATCAGGATGTTTTTACATCTTATCCCTTGAATCTTATGTCTAAAAAATGGAAAGCATACAAGCCATAAAACAGCGATTTGAACTCATTGGGAATGACCCAAAATTCAATCGCGCTTTAGAAAAAGCCACACAGGTCGCTCCTACCGACATTTCCGTTCTGGTAACAGGAGAAAGTGGTGTTGGTAAGGAATCCATTCCAAAGATCATTCATTCCCTTTCCCATAGAAAACATGCGAAGTATATTGCCGTCAACTGTGGAGCTATTCCTGAAGGCACTATAGACAGTGAACTTTTTGGCCATGAAAAGGGTGCATTCACAGGAGCAACCCAAACCCGAAGTGGTTATTTTGAAGTTGCCGATGGCGGAACCATTTTTTTGGATGAGGTCGGGGAACTTCCCTTGACGACCCAGGTGCGACTATTACGCGTTTTGGAAAACGGAGAGTTTCTGAAAGTGGGTTCCTCACAAGTTCAAAAAACCGATGTACGCATCGTTGCGGCCACCAATATCAATATGTTTGAGGCTATCAAAAGAGAAAAATTTCGGGAAGACCTTTATTATCGTTTAAGCACAGTTGAAATCAATATTCCACCACTTCGAGAAAGGCAGGGGGACATCCATTTATTGTTCAGAAAGTTTGCCTCAGATTTTGGGCAGAAGTATAAAATGCCAACGGTACGCTTGTCCGAAGAGGCCACCCAATTGTTATTGAAGCATCGCTGGCCAGGCAACATAAGACAACTTAGGAATATTGCGGAACAGATTTCCGTATTGGAGGGGAACCGGGAAATATCCCCGTCAACACTGCACTCCTATTTACCCAATATGGCTACCACCAACCTTCCCGCTGTGGTGAATTCGAAAGAAAAGGAAAGTGACTTTAGTACGGAACGTGAAATTCTTTACAAGGTATTGTTTGACATGAAGAGCGACCTCAACGACCTAAAGAAATTGACCTTAGAACTGATAAAAGGGGATAATTCTGAAAAGGTCCAGGAAGAGAATGAAACCCTTATTCGTAAGATTTATGGCGAGGACAAAGAAAACGTACCTGCGGAAGAAGCTGTCGCTGAGGTATTATCCCTGCCCGAGCCTGTTGTCCAAAATGTTGCGGTAGCCACATCTTCACCTGCGGAGGACAGGTATCACTTTGCAGAGGAAATCGAGGAAGAAGAGACCCTTTCACTACAGGAAAAAGAAATTGAGCTTATCAAAAAATCTTTAGAGCGCAATCGCGGTAAACGAAAAGCGGCCGCAGCAGAGTTGGGGATTTCTGAACGGACCTTGTACCGTAAAATTAAGCAGTATGACCTGTGATGTTGGATTGTTGGGTTGTTGGATGTTAGATGTTAGATGTTAGATGTTAGATGTTAGATGTTAGATGTTAGATGTTAGATGTTAGATGTTAGATGTTAGATGTTAGAAAGATGAAAAAAATAGTTTTGCTTTTTGGAATTTGCTTTTTGGGATTTTCCCAGAGTTGTGGCATCTATAATTTTTCGGGAGCCAGTACCGGGACAGCCCAGTCATTTCAGGTGAACTTTTTCCAGAACTATGCCGACCAAAGTCCAGGTTCCACCATAGAGCCCCAATTGGATAGGGACTTTACCAATTCACTCCAAGACCTTATTGCCAACCTTACCAGCTTATCCCTTACAAGCAATGGAGGCGACTTGGTGTATGAGGGCGAAATAGTGGAATATAGGGTTTCCCCAATGAGTGCCTCTGCCAACCAAACAGCCGCCCAAAACCGACTGACGATAAGTGTAAACGTGCGTTTTTTCAATACCACAAAAGAGGATTCCGATTTTGAAAGGCCGTTTTCGTTTTTCTTTGATTTTCCCGGTACTTCGCTGTTGGAAAATGTTAAGAGTGAAGCCCATGAAGTTATATTTGAACGAATTACCCAAGATATTTTCAATGCCTCATTGGCAGATTGGTAGTTATGAATGTTTCTGATTTTAAACAACTGCTTCAAAATCCAAATACAATCCTCTCCCCAAGTCAAACTAGGGAGCTGGAAACCATTTTGGAGGAGTACCCCTATTTCCAAGCGGCCAGGGCATTGCATCTACGGGGATTAAAAAATCTGGAGTCCTACAAGTACAATGCTGCCCTCAAAGTCGCGGCAGCCCATACCACAGATCGTGAAATTCTCTTTGAGTATATTACTTCAAAGGAATTTGATCTCCTCCAGCTCCTCGGGCGTCTCGAATAAATCCGCGGCTCGGTCTTTCACCGCGGCCAGCGCCTCTTGGGCCTCGTCTGCGAG